>CAYMXF010000102.1:0-10138 GCA_964393935.1 uncultured Planctomycetaceae bacterium | reverse complement strand
GCTTCCCACATCTCACCCAAGTTGCGATACGGCAGATGCTCCTCGATCGCCGGCAACGTCGTGCATCGATGCGCCGCCTCGATCAGCTTCGCCGTCTGCTCGTCAAAGGATCCGCCAAGCCCGCTCATCGAAGTTCTCCATAACGTTGCCGTCGCACATTTATTGCAAAGATTCTGCCGCTATTTCAACGCCGCCGTTTTCGGCCCGCAAGCCGGCCATTTCATCAAGCGAGCTAACGCCCGAACGCTTTGAGTGTCTATCAATATGTCCGGAAAGCGGGACCGGCAACCGTCAAAAAAGCACACAAAAAACCACCCCCGCAAAGAAAGGAGTTGGCCCATGTTCCGTTCAAGTTCCCTTTGCTTCGCCTTCGTGGCTCTCACCTGTATCGGACGCGCCGTCTATGGTGGCGAGGCCGTCGCCTCCTCCATCGCCACCAACGGCGGTCAGGCCAGCGCCTCCGCCGTCACTCAAGGTAATGCCGCGGCCACGGCCAACGCTGTCGCCACCAACGGCGGTCGCGCCAACGCCAACTCGCAAGCCATCGGCCGCGGCAACGGGTTTGCCACCAGCAACAGTATCGCCATCGCTGACCGGGGGCTGGCCGTCAGTGACTCCCGCGCAGACGCCCGTGCCCATCGGGGTAGCGTGGCTTTTGCAAACAGCGAGAGCACCGCCGCCACCGTCGGGGGAATCGCGATATCCAACAGCGTGGCCGAGGCCGACGCCCGCCGAAACGCCTTCGCGGACAGCCGCTCGACCTCCCTCGCCCTCAGCCGCTTCGGCATCGCCAACAGCGATAGCCGTGCAATCTCCAACGGCCGGCACGGCGGCCTGGCCGTCGCGGTCAGCGACTCCATCGCCGACACCGTTGGCGGCGTCGCCGATAGCCGCGTCCAAGCCCACGCCGGCGCTCGCTTGTTCGGCTCCGCCAGGGCCAACGGGCTCGGCGTCAGCGTCAGCGGCCGCGGCCGTCATTCCACCGCTCGCGTCACCGCAATCGGCCGCGCCGAGCGCTGGGGCCATAGCAGTTCCGAAGGCGTCGTCATCGAGGTCCATCCGTAAGCAAAACACCCCTTTCTCCCTCTCCCTTCAAAGGGAGAGGGGTCGGGGGTGAGGGAAAGAAATCCAAGTGACCCCAAGACAATCGGGAGAAACAAACCATGACTCGTTGCAAAACAACCAAGTTCACTCTGACCGCCGCCCTAACCACCCTTTTGACTCTCATTGCCTTCCTGCCCGCATTTGCCGGCGAGGCATCGACCTCCGCCGGTGTGACGCAGAGCGGCTCGCGGCCCGGCACGGCGACCGCCAACGCCGCCTATGTCGGCGACGGCCGTGGCCAAGCCCGAACCAACACCCGAAGCGGTCCCGTGTCGCTTGCGGAAGGACTGGCCTTCGGGGTAGACCGCGAAGGGATCGACTTCTCCGTCAGCTATGCCATCGCCACCCGATTCGCCCCCGCCCTGGCCAGCACATTCAACCTCTCGATCGGCCGCGACGGCAGCGTGGCCGGCTCCGGCGGCCTAAGCGTCGCCGGTCCCGCCCCGATCCGCTCGGTCAACGCCGGCGGCTTCGCACTGTCACAACCCGGCGGCTCGATCTCTGGCGCGATGGCAGGCGGCCGTTCCGACCCGCGCGGAACGGTGACCGGCCGGACGTGGTCCGACAGCCGCCCGCCCGTCCGAACAAGACGCTTTCGTTAGCGTATGAACAAGAGAGACTCGAACTCCGCGTGATGCGCCGGACGCAGCAGAAGCCCGTCGACCGCAATCGGCGGGCTTCTTTTTTTTTATGAGGTATACTTTCATGCGGCCAGCACCACACCCGGCTTAGGATGACCTCGATGGCAGCGAGCACAACCGCATATGACATTAAGTGCATGTGTTCCGAATACCTCGACGAACCGAAAACCTTTAAGGACCTGGAAACTCGCCTTCAGGTCGAAGATGTGATCGCCGCAACACTCGAGGACGTGGCTGAGGACCGTATCCGTTGGCGACGCATCTTGAAGTGCCGCGTTTGTGGGAGGTACTGGGCGCTGGAGTATCCATATTCCGAGCGCCACGGGGGTGGCCCGCGCGTTTACTACTTCATTTCAACCGATTCGCCTGATGAGTGGTTGCATACTGCAAAACACCTCGCCACTGAAATACGCCGTGACCACGAAGTTCGGGTCTTCTGGTCCCAGCTCGGTCCAGAGGCAGGTCCGGAACGCTGTGCCGAGACGGGTTGCGAACATAAACGGGTGGCGCAGAGTTCGAGATGCCGGAGGCACCATTTTGAGATGATGATGGGGCGAAAGTATTTGCTTGAAGACGGTGTTTAACGAAACGTGACTCCGGACATCGTTCCGACGCATCAGAGCAGCGGACTCGTCAGCCGCGCGAGGCCCGCGGCGAGTGTCTGACTGTAATTCCAGCCAGCGATCTGTTCGCGCGTGATGCGTCGAGCCTGGCCCAGAAGATGGTCGAAGTCGGCGTGCAAATCTTGAGCCAGCCCCGAATCGTAGAGTAGGCTCGTCAGCTCGAAGTTGATTCTAAAACTCCGCTCGTCCATGTTCGCCGAGCCGACCATCGCCCAGCGACGATCTACGACGACGACCTTGGAGTGCAACATCGCGTGCGAGTATTCGTAGACTTCAACGCCCGATTCCAAAAGCTCATCGTAATTGCTCCTCCCGGCCCACAGCGCCAGCCAGTGGTTGTTTCTCGAGGGGATCAGCAGCCGAACGCGTACGCCGCGGTAGGCGGCCGACTTGAGCGTCAGGAGCATCGCCCGATCCGGCACGAAATAGGGTGTCAGAAAGGAGACGGCGTGCCTCGCATCCGAAACGGCCGCCAGCAACAATTGGTCCAAGACGTCGGGTTTCTCATCCGGCCCGCTGGCCACGATCTGCACCAATCGGTCGCCTGCCGTCGTCGGCGTCGGAAAATAATTTTCCTGCTCCGACAAATCCTCGTGTGCGGCGAAATACCAATCTTCGACGAATACTTCTTGTAATTGAGTCACGCACGGTCCCTCGACGCGCAGATGCGTATCTCTCCACGGGCCGTACTTCTTCTTGCGGCCGAGATACACGTCGCCGATGTTCTGACTGCCGAGAAAACCGACGCGACCATCGACCACGACGAGTTTGCGATGATTCCGGCAGTTGAGCTGCACCCGCCGTCCCGTCGGCCCCCACGGCAGGAAAAAAGCCGCCTTCACGCCCCCTTTTCGCAAACGCCGAACAAAGGACCGGCTCAGTCCCCAGCAGCCCACGGCGTCCAGGAGCAATCGCACCTCCACCCCCTCCCGCGCCTTTTTCAAGAGCAACTCTCCGATCGCCTGTCCCGTCTCATCCTCCGCAAAAATATAATACTCCAGGTGTATGTGCGATCGGGCGCTCTCGACGGCCAGACTCAGGGCCAGGAACACCCGCTCGGCGTCGTGATAGATCGTCACCTCGTTGCCGCTCGTGACCAGTCGCCCACTCACTCGCATGGCCAGCCGCATGAGTCCTCGCTGCGACGGATCGAGCCCCGTCGCCTCCAACCCGTCGTGCGAGCGCGCGAGGTCTTCTTTTCGCCGCGCCAAAGACGGAGCGATCATCCTTCGACGCCGATGCCGACGCCGCACCTTCCGCTCGATCGGCACTCGCCCAATGAGCAGAAAAAGAATCAATCCCAAAATGGGCAAAAGGAGTAACGTCAGAATCCAGCCCATCATCCCTCGAGGGTCGCGCCGCGTGCGCAGGATGTACAGGATTGCGAGAAGGGCTGCTGAATAATGGATGACGGAGAGGATCGTCCAAAGGCGCGCCGGAATCATGATCTCAATATACCTTCGGCAGGAATTTGAAACGGACTCGCGAGGTATAGTCTCGATAGGCGGAATCGCTCTTCATGATTTCCTCTTCGTACGCGGCGCGACGATCGTACAGCCACACGATAACGAGCATGGCGGCGAGGTTGTAGAGGGAAAAATGACGCACGATATAACCGAGCCGAATCATGACCGAGGAGAGATACATCGGATGCCGCATAAAACGGTAGGCCGATTCGGTCCGAACCGCACGTAATGCTGGAAGAAAATCGTAGCTTCGCCGCAAGCCAATCGCGGCCCATGTTCCCCACGCCAGCCCCGCGATGATGAGTCCGTTGGCGACGGAAGCCGTAGCGGCGCCGATCTCCTCCGAGTATCTCTTGAACAAAAAACCGGAAAAGGACGTCACCAGTGCGACGAGCCAATGGCTCGGCTTCAGGCTGACAACGGTCGGCCGCTCGCGAATGAGAAACAGAATGGAGATCGAGCCGTTATAAACGACCCACCCGCATTCCATCCAGTCGAAACGGCTCACGAGGGAGGAACCCCTGCGGAGGGTGACGGCGCCCCAAACGACAAACAGAAAGAGGCTAAACCAGAAACTCTTGAGGAACCGTTCCAAAAGGCTGCTCTCCATCAGCATCTTGCGAATTGAACGCCGATCCCACTACGGGAACAAGGGCAGACCGTCGCGCTGATGGCTTAATGCCCCGGCAGATGATCGACGAGCTGGTCGATCTCCGCCTCGGTATTGTAGAAGTGTGGGCTGGCGCGAAGCCGCCCCTCGCGCGCCGCGATGACCGTGCGGTATTCCTGGCGCAGGTGCGAGACGATCCGTGCGTGGTCGTGTGTTGCCGAAACGAACGCGACAATGCCGCTCGCCTCGCCGGACTCGCGCGGGCTGACCACGCGATAGCCCTTGGCGCGGACGCCCTCCGACAGCCGATCCGTCAGCATCCGAACGCGCTCCCAGATATTGTCGATGCCGATCTCCAATAGCCACTCGATCGAGGCTCCCAATCCCCAAATGCCGGCGAGGTTGTAGCTGCCGCCGTCGAACCGTCGCGCGTCGTCGCGGAACTCCAGGCGATAGTCGCAATGGTTCATCGCGTCCTTCACGCCCAGCCATCCGATGCTCGTCGGCCGTAGCAAGCCCAGAAGTTCATGGCGGCAGTAAAAGAGCCCTGCCCCTTCCGGGCCGAGCAGCCACTTATGCCCATCCGCGCTAAGAAAATCAATCTTCATCGCTCGCACGTCGATCGGCATGCATCCCAGCGCCTGAATGGCATCGACGCAGAACAACACCCCGCGTTCCTGGCAAATACTACCCAGCGCCGCCAAGTCCGCCCGAAAGCCGCTGGCGAACTGCACGGCGGAGATCGTCACTACACGGGTACGATCGTCAATAAGTTCCACAAGCCGCTCGATCGGAATCCGCCCGGCGTCCTCCGGCGCCATTTTGACCTGCACGCCCATCGATCGAAGGTTCATCCAGGGATAGATATTCGCCGGGAATTCCACCCCGGTCGTAATGACGTTGTCGCCCTTGGACCAGGCAAGGCCGTTGGCCACGAAGGACAGTCCCTCGCTCGTGTTCTTGACGAACGTGATTTCCTCGGAATGGCAATTCAGCAGCTTGCCGGCGAGCTGTCGGACGCGCTTGGACTCGGGATAGATCGCTCCGCGGGCGTAGGCATGGCTCTCCGCCTCCTCGATGAATCGTCGCATCGCCGCCCCCGCGCGGCCCGAGATCGGCGCGACCGCGGCATGGTCCATGAAGTTATACTGCCGCGTGATCGGCATCTCCGCGCGCAACGCTGTGACGTCCAACATGCCGACACCTCCGGCCCCGCACGACCTGCGTACGACCGACCGAGATAAGAAAAGGCAAACCCCCGCAGGCAGCGCGCCCACGAGCCTCGCTTATTCTTATTATACGCTCCAGGGTCAACAAAAGGTGGAAAACATGGACGGCACCGCCTACGACCGGTCGCGAACGAATTTGCAATGAGAAAGCTCGGTCATTCGCAGGCCCGATGACGTGGCCGCACCACGGCCGTATTCAACCCAGGGGGGGTTCAATAACTTATAGCCGCCGCTGCAGGCGTGGTTCCAGGACCCAGAACAAAACGACCATCGACGCGACGAGCAAAAGCGTTCCCGGTTCCGGGACGTTCGAGAGCTGCGCCGCGTGCTCGGCATCGGGCTGGTCCTCTGAGACCTGGAAGGAAAGGGCCTCGAAGCCCGGAACGGTCGTGGGCATCCCGTTTTGCATAAAGCCCAGCGGGTCGTTGAGAAACGCCGTCTTGATCATCTGTGCCATGAGGAAGGACATATCTTCGTCGCTGAGCTTCTCGCCGTTACCCAACGACGCAAGCAACTCATCGACGGTCTTGCCCTTGGCGGAGGTGGCCGAGACGATCCGTGGAGTCGTCGCTTCGCCCGGCGAGCCGGCCACTTGGGCAAGCCCGGCAAAAGCATCCATGAGGAGATTGCCGGACACGTCGACGGGCCCAGTGTCAAAATCCGTCACCTGCTCGTCATGGTCAACGAATCCGTCGGCCGTGTAGGCTCCGACGTTCATCAGCCGCATATTGAAATCATAGAATCCCATCGCGTTAACGTTTCCTCGGGTGTCCACCAACATGTTTCCGGTCCACTCGAACTTCTGCACGCCCGAGTCGAACGTCGCGGTGTAGTTAATCGGCACCGGAGAAAAGCTTGTCTGGCCGCTGAATTGGTTGAAATCGCGCTGACCCGTCTGAGACTCGAAAAAGACCTCGGGTATCAGGGTCGTGGTATACCCAATTCGATTGTGAATGCCGACCGGCTGTGGGTTGCCAATGATAGTGGGTTCTGCACCGAGCTGGATCTTAAACGCCCCGAGGTCCAACGTGTTCGGGTTGTTGTACGAATCGGTTCCAAAGAAATGGAATTGCTCGAATGTATATCCCTGACCCGTGCGGTTGTATTCTAACCGCTGGCTGTAGATATTGTTGTCGAACAACGGCCCGCCTTGCGGGTTCGAAATGGCCGTGTGATTGCCGGTGTAGACCGCCCCACGAAACAGGGTTCGCTGCAATTCGCTGTACTGCGCCTGCGCCGGCTCAGCGAACACACCCACCGCCGCTACCAAACACAAAATCACCGTGATGCGTCGAATCTGCATGACCGCTAACCTCCATGAACTTGGGCCGGCGTCGCCCGGCGCAAAGGTCGATCGCGCTGCCCGCCATACGGAGTCCACGCCGGCGCTCACATGAGGCCGGATCCCCGCGAACGAACAGGTTCGCTGCAATCCAATATCGGTCGCCTATGAAGTTGGAATCAGCCCGTTGGGGCAAACCCGCAAGATATCGTCGTGGTGGAGTCCGACGTCCAATAACGGCTATGCTTTTTCTATCAGCCCGAATAACGCCGCGGACGTTCGCATGCCAGCTTCGAAATCGCGGACATGGAAGAACTCGTTCGGCGAGTGCGCGTTGCAGTTCGGCTGGCAGTAGCCAAGCATGAGGCTGTCGGCGCCTAAAACTGCCTTGAGCATCGGCAAGATCGGCAGGCTACCCCCTTCTCGGATCAGCACCGGCTCTTTGCCGAAGCCCATCGCCACCGCCTTGCGAGAAGCGATCATCCCCGCCGACTTCACGTCCGCCAAGTACGGATCACACGCCGCGTGAGACTTGATCTCGCATTTGACCGTGTCCGGGACGCGCTTTCGCACCGTCTCTTCGAACAAACGCTCAATCTCGCTCGACTTTTGATCCGGTACGAGCCGCATCGAAACCTTGGCCCCCGCGAATGACGGGATAATCGTGCTGGAACCCTCCTTCATGTAGCCGCCGTAGATGCCGTTCACGTCCAGCGTCGGCCGGGCCCACCGGCATTGGAGCGCGTCGTACCCCTTTTCGCTGTAGGTCTTCGGGCTTCCGACATCTTTGAGGAACTCCGCCTCGCTATACGGCAGCGAACGCATCATTTTGATTTCTTCCGCGGACATCTCCTTCACGCGGTCATAAAAGCCGGGAATGTTCACCCGCCCGTCCGCGTCGTGGAAGCTTGCGATGAGCTTCGCCAATTCGTTCGCAGGGTTTGCCACTGCTCCGCCGTACGAGCCGCTGTGAAGGTCCTTCTTCGGACCGGTCAGGATGACTTCCTTATAGATCAGCCCCTTCGTCGCAGACGTTACCGCCGGCACATCGATCCCGAACTGGGCGGTATCGTGGATGACGACATAATCGCATGCGAGGCGATCCTTAAGCTTCTTGACCAAGTCGGCCAAGTTCGGCGAGCCGACCTCTTCCTCGCCCTCCAGGCAGAACTTCACGTTGATCGGCAGCGAACCCGCCGTTTTCACCCACGCCTCGGCCGCCAGTATCGCGCAGAACATCTGTCCCTTGTCGTCCGCCGAGCCGCGACACACGATCATCCCATCCTTGACGACCGGCACGAACGGCCCGGTGTGCCAGAGCTTGAGGTCACCCTCCGGCTGAACGTCGTAATGCCCGTAAATCAGCAGCGTCGGCCGCCCCGGCTTCTGCTCGCCTTGCGCGAATACGGCCGGCCAGCCCGCCGTCTCGACGATCTCCGCCGCCAGCCCCGCCGCTTTGCAGCGCTGGCAGACCCACTCGGCGGCCTTGCGGACGTCTCCCGCGTGGTCTTTTTGAGCCGAGATGCTTGGAATCTTCAACAGATCGAACAGCTCGGTTTGAAACCGATTCTTGTTCGTTTCGAGATATTTGAAGGTTTTCTCGATGGCAGCAGTGTCGGACATGGCATAACCCTCCGTTCAAGGAGCCGTAAGAAGACCGCCGGATTGTCCCCCAACCCTCCACCACGATCAAGCCGCTCGGAGCATCCTGTTTTGATGATTCCTAAAACGCGTTCTTCTCGTCCGACTTGAGGTACTCCCCTCGCGCACCCGAATATTCCTCCGCAGTTTCCGGAAGTCCGCACGCTGCCGTTTCCTGACCCTCAGTACCGTCGATTAACGCGCTGGCGTGAATCTTCTTGAGAATTGGGATGCACCAACCGCAGCCCGTTCCCGCCCCCAGGCAGTTGGACATCTGGCTGGCCCGCTGCGGTCGCTCGCGCTTGGCAAAGTTCACCAGCTTGCGGAACGAAACGTGGTAACAATAGCAAATCTGATCATCCAGGTTCACATCGGGATTGTAGCGAGTGATGTACGGTGAACGATTAGTGGCCGGTAGAAAAGGTCTTGGCGATATCTCACAGAAACCCTCTCAAACGCTTGACTTAGACTCCTTCATTCCACTATAATTATCCACCAGTAGGGAAATCCCTACCTGTCTTGGAAGGAAGCGTGAGGATGAAGAAGCCCCTTTTCTGGTCATCTATCGCTATTGTTTGTCTTTCTGCCTTATCGGCCCAGCCGACCAGGGCAACGATCGTCAACGGCCAAGTCGATGATTTCGAAGATTCCACGTTGATGGATTGGGCTGGCGGCGCCTCGCCGACCAACATCTCTACAGGCGGACCGGCCGGCGCGGGCGACAACTACCTTCAAATCACTTCCACTGGCGGCTTTGGCCCCGGAAGCAGACTCGCAGCATACAACGACGTTCAGTGGACGGGCGACTTTACCTCTGCCGGCGTTACTTCGATCGATACCGACGTGCGAAACTTCGGAACGACCGGTGGTTTGCAACTCCGCGTCTTGCTTTTCGGGAACGGCGGCAGCTTTACGTCGACCGTTGCGCTTTCCGTGGTCAATGACGGATTCTGGCATCACATTACTTTGGGCCTCACTGCCGCCGACTTGACCGCCGTCGATGGCGCAAACCCCATAGACCTACCCATGACCTTGGCAGGCGTGTCACGACTCTTGATTCGTCATCAGTCCGGCGCACCCGGCGGCACATTTGATGGTACTCCGATCGCCGGCCGGCTTGGCATGGACAACATCACGGCCACCCCCGAGCCCGGATCGCTTAGCTTGCTCGCTTTCGGCGGCCTTGCCCTTCTCTTCCGCCACCGACGCTAAGCCAACCCCAAGCGATACTCTCTCGTCGACGAAATCTGCGGATTTCGCACAGTCGCCGTACCCGGCAAGTATCCTGCGGGCATCGTCGCAAGACATCGCTTGTCATCCGGATGGCGTAGCTGCGATTCATTTGTCCTATCGCAAAAGGTGAAAAAAAGGGCCGCCTGTGGGTCAGGCGGCCCTGAGATCGTGAGTCACGATATGCTGACTGCGGGTTCGCTCCGTCAGGGCGTTACAAGCGCGCCGGCCATCTCGGGAATGTCGAGGTCATTCGCCAGGCCGTCCACGTAGAGGTCGGACGCGCAGATTTCCAACTGCGTCGCACCACCC
>CAYMXF010000101.1:9245-10527 GCA_964393935.1 uncultured Planctomycetaceae bacterium | reverse complement strand
AGGGCGTGCCGCCGGACGAGCTGATGGCCTCGCTCTTCGAGAGCATCATTCAGCAGAATCTCTCCGTGCTCACCCGCGGGCACACGCTCCGCCCGCAGGTGCTCCTGCTCGGCGGGCCGAATTGCTACATCAAGGGCATGCGCGACTGCTGGAGGCACAACATTCCGGCGATTTGGAAAGAACGCAACGTCCCCTTCGATGAGTCCAAGCCGATCGAGGAATTGATCGTCGTGCCGGACAACGCGCAGTACTTCGCGGCGCTGGGCGCCGTCGAGTACGCCAAGATCGAGGTTCAGGACAACCCCAACTTCGGCGTCTATCGCGGCATCGCGGAACTCGAGTGGTACGTCAGTGTCGGCCGCGTCGAAGAAAAGAAAGCAGCCGGCGGCAAGGGCCTCTGGAAAGACGATGCCGAACTCGCCGCCTTCAAGGAGCAGTACAAGAAAGAATCATGGACGCCGAAGTCATACGCGCCCGGCACTACCGTGCAGGCATTCGTCGGTCTCGACGGCGGCAGTACGAGCACCAAGGGCGTCCTGCTCGACATGGAGAAGAACGTCGTCGGCAAAGCCTATCAACTCTCCAAGGGCAACCCCATCGAAGACACGATGGAAATCTTCGCCCTTCTGCAAAAGCAAATCGAAGATCAAGGCTGCAAGCTGGACGTGCTCGGCGTCGGCACGACCGGCTATGCCAAAGACATCCTCAAAGACGTGCTGAACGCCGACGTCGCCCTCGTCGAGACGGTCGCGCACACGCAGGCGGGCATGCACTTTTACCCCCAGACCGACGTGATCGTCGACGTCGGCGGGCAGGACATCAAGCTCATCATCCTCAAGAACGGGCAGGTCAAGGACTTCAAGCTCAACACGCAGTGCTCGGCGGGCAACGGCTACTTCCTGCAAAGCACGGCACAGACCTTTGGTTTCAAGGTTGAGGAGTTCGCGGACATCGCCTTCAGCGCCGAGGCGATGCCGAGCTTCGGCTACGGCTGCGCGGTGTTCATGCAATCGGACATCGTCGATTTCCAGCGGCAAGGCTGGTCGCCGCGCGAGATCATGGCCGGGCTGTGCGACGTCTTGCCCAAGAACATCTGGCTCTACGTCTCGCAGATTCCCAACCTGGCCAAGCTCGGCAAGACGTTCGTCCTGCAAGGCGGTACGCAGCACAACCTCGCGGCGGTTAAGAGCCAGGTGGATTTCATCTCCAGCCGATTCCGCGGGATGGCCGAGCAGCCGAACATCATCGTCCACAAGTTCTGCGGCGAGGCGGGGGCGATCGG
>CAYMXF010000101.1:1487-9145 GCA_964393935.1 uncultured Planctomycetaceae bacterium | reverse complement strand
TCGAAATCCAAGGTTCCCCTCGAGACCGGCGAACAGCGGCTCATCATCGCCACCTGCGAAAAGGGGACCGTCGAGGATGTGAGCGACATGCGCGAGATCAAGGCCGGTTTGGACGCCGTGAAGAAAGCCAACCCCAACTTTGCCGAGATTTCCGCCCGCGAGGCGTTCGCGCCGGTCGAGATCGACAATATCTCAGACCCGCTGCCGAAGGTGACGTTCGCCAACATCCTCAAGAAGAAAGATATCGAGCGGCGGGTCGAGCGGATGAAAAACCGCGAGAACATCCGCATCGGCATGCCGCGCGTGCTGAACATGTATTCGATGGGGCCGTGGTTCATGGCCTACTTCCAATCGCTCGGTATCCGCGCCGCGAACCTGATCTGGAGCGACTACACCAGCGAGGAGATGTACAAGGAAGGGGCCAAGCGCGGGGCGATCGACCCGTGTTTCCCGAGCAAGATCGGCATCCCGCACGTCCACAACCTGCTTTATCACAAGCACAAGGAAAAGCCGCTCGACTACATCTTTTTCCCGATGATCGATTGCATGCCGACGTTCCTGGACGGCGTGCAGGACAGCCGGGCGTGCCCGACCGTCACGACGACGCCGGAGGCGGTGAAGGCCGCGTTCACGAAAGAGTCGGACCTCTTCAAGGAGAAGGGCACTGTCTACCTGGATACGTTTGTGAACTTCAGCGAGCCGGGCCTGCTGGCGCGGCAGATGTACCTCGAATTCGCGGACAAGTTCGGTCTCTCCGAGGATGAGAATGCACGGGCCTGTCGTATGGCGTGGGACTGTTACGACACGTTCTACGCCGACCTGCGAAACCAGGCGCGGCAGCTTTTGGACCGACTGGAAGCGAACGACGAGATCGGCGTCGTTTTGCTCACGCGGCCGTATCACCACGACCCCGGCGTGTGCCACGAGATTCCCGACGAGTTCCAGAAGCTGGGCATCCCCGTCTTCACGATGGACTCGCTGCCGCGCGATCCGGACATCCTTGACCGGCTCTTCGGCGAGGAAGTTCGCCGTGGCGAGTTCGCCACCGCCTTGTCGATCGAGGACGCGTGGAAGAACTCCTACAGCGAGAACACGAATCGCAAAATCTGGGCGGCGAAGTTCGCCGCGCGGCATCCGAACCTCGTCGCGCTGGAGCTATCGAGCTTCAAGTGCGGCCACGACGCGCCGATCTACTCGGTCGTCGAGGAGGTCATCGAAAACAGCGGCACGCCGTACTTCTGCTTCAAGGACATCGACGAGAACAAGCCGACCGGCTCGATCAGGATTCGCATCGAGACGATCGCTTACTTCCTCCGCCGTCACCGCGATAAGCTCGTCCGCCGCAAGCGCAAGATGACGGAGATCGAGGCGCATCTGGCGGAATTGGAAAAAGAGCTTCGCTCCCGCGCGTCATCAATGCCGCGACGCGATTTCATCGGGGAGATGGTCGAGCAAGGCGCCGTCGTCGGGGTGTAAACAGTCTTGCTACCATCGGCGTACATGCCGCGCGATCCCGCAAACGAAAAGCCCCAGGCAAATGCCTGGGGCTTTTTTTCAAACGTACGAATTGAAGTCGTCGACCAACGGCGCTTAACGCTCCGTCGAGAGCACCGAGAAGTTGGCGACGTCGTCAAGCGTGCCGTAGATGCCGTCCTTGCCGGCGGAGAGCAGAATGAATCTATCGGCTTTGACCGGCCGGGGTTGCTTGATGAGATCCGGCGTCGTCGTGTCATACGTCGATGAACGGATCGAGCGAATGAATTCGGCGAATTTGTTGCTTAGAGATGCTCCGTAATTGCCAGCCGCGGCGACCTGCGGAAAGTCCACGTGCGCGTCCCGAATGCGATGAGCGGAGTTCGCGGGAGAGACCAGGTCGTAGCCGGTGATTCCCGCGTTATCCATTCCGTCATAAACGCCGTTGCCATAGTTGGTGCCCGGCGGGGGATTGCCGTTGCTCGCCGTGATGATCGGCGTGTTCTGATTGGCCGTCGGATTGGCGCGGTAATAGAGGATTGGCCATCCAAACTTGTCGCGGAACATATGGCAGACTCTACTGTCGATCGTCGGCTGCGGATTAAACGTTACGCCGTTGACCGTCGCCGCCGCCAGCGTGCCGAAGCCGTCCTCAGGTACATCGTTTGCCGACGTCACGTCCACGCCATCGACGGGAATATAAGGCTTGCGGCGGTCATTCGTGTTTAACCAGCGGTCGTAAGTCCCGTCGCTAGGCTTGGGGTCGTAACCCAGGAAGTCTCGGCCGACCAGCGCATCGACCAGCAGGTGTGCGCCTTGAAGCACATTCGTGGCACTCGTACCGACTTCCCAATTCGCGACGTTGCCGGGCGCGGTATCGGGATTGTTGATGTCACGAGCATAGAGTACGGCATTCGATGGCGGATACTTGTCCTCCTCGTTGGTGAAGGAGTCCAAACCGACCTCCATCGCATTGAGCTGCGCGCGGACGGCCGTCGCTCGGGCGCGATCGCGGGCGGCGCCCAAGGCCGGCGTCAGGATGCCGATCAGCAAAGTGATAATGGCCATCACGGTGAGCAGTTCGATCAGCGTGAAGGCGATTCGTCTGGTCTTAAGATTCATGATACAATTCCTCCGCTTTAAGCGTTACGCGGTTTCGGCCCCGACCGCATCCTATTCTATGTCCACGGCTGGGCCGTCTCAAACCCCCAATTTCTGATGAATTATTGGGGCCCACCACCTGTCCGGCCAGTAAAAGTCGAAAAGTCAAAAAGTCGAAACAAATGGCCTTTCAGGCCCTCAATGGACCTCCTCCTCATAGCTTCCATCCGTCCGGGTCACGATCCTTGGCAGGACGACCGATCCGGGCAGCCCGACGGCGGGCCGCTCGCGGAAGCACTCGCTCCGATCGAGAGTCACCTGGCAGCGCTGGACGTAATGCCCCTGGCCATCGAGCAGGGCGATATAGGCGGTAAAGACGTCCGAGCGGACGGTCAGCATGTTCGACCAGCGGCTCAGGAGGATTTCGCGGGCCCGCAAGCCGGCGTATTCAAACTGATTGGCCGGCGGCGGGGTGAGCGTGATCGGGACGTAGTCGGCGACGTATTCGGCCCCGACGCGGCGATAACGGAAGTCCGGCGAAAAGACGTTTGACGCCCCGAGGTCCGGGTCCGCGGTGATGTTCTTATGATTGTAAAGACCGAGCGAGGCGTTGGCCGGCTGATAGCTGAAGCGGTCCGGTCGGTACAGCGCGTTGTTGGGCGAAGCGCCGCCATCAACGATATGCCTGAGCCGGTTCAGTTCGGATATCGATGTGAAATATCCGTTGATCCCAGGCGCGTCTCGAGGGGGATTGGTGTATTTGGCGGTCGCGACCGGTTGGAGCACGCCGGGCACGCTGGTGGGCAAACGAAGCGGCAGGTTCCGATGCTCGCGGGCCGCGACGATCGCGGCGGCCATGTCGTAGAAGAGCCCGGCGTTGCCGAGGGCGACGAAATCCGCGGCCGCGTCGACGGTTGCCACGTAGCCTGAAGAAGCGCCCAGCGCGAGAAACTCCGCCGAGTTGGGCAACAAGCTCATGAAGGGCACGGCGCGAAGTACGGAGACCGGCGCGGTGTTGATGTTGATCCGTCCCGCGACGCGGTTGAGCACCTTCGCGCCTTCCGTCGGATCGGCCAGGTCGGCGCCGCCGAGGCCGTCGTTGTCGATGCCGTCGAAGACGGGGCTCTGCGTCGTGAAGTACGAGAGCAGCCGCAAGGACCACGGCGCGGGGGGCGTACCGACGGGCTTGGCCGCGATAAAGTCGATGTGCCCGAGGGCGATTCGCTGGGCATTGATGCTGGAAAGATCATCCGTGGTGCCGTTCGGAAGTTGAATCTTGGCAGCCGTTTCGGCCAGGAGAATCGTTGCGGGAATCTGACCGACGCCGAAACGAACCGGCGGATTGCTTCGATTGTCGAAGTAGGGCGGATCGGTCGGCAGATTGCGCCGAATGGGACCGAACATCAACATGCGATTGATCTCGGCGGGCGAGTCGAAGGCCTCGAACGGCGGGCCGGGGCCGAAGCTCTCCGGCGGATCGTGGCCGTCGCTGGGGTTGGTAAACGCGAACCGCGCCGGCCAGATCGAAGGCGGGACGACGTTGTCGAGGCTGTCGCTGGTGTCGTTCGCGGAGCCGAGAGAGCGCCGCATCGGCGGGTCGCCGAAGCTGCCGAGCGATGGGGCCTTGGTGTAAACCTGCCAGCCGGTCGTGAACCGCCAGCCATGTGTGCTTCGAAGCAATGAGAAGGCCAGGTTCGTCCCGGGCGGCAGTCCGCCGGGATTCTTTGCGAATTCGCCGGCGCCGGACGTCGTTCCTTCGCCGGCTAAAGGATCGCCCGAATACGCCGGGCTTATCAGATCGATCGCGCGCGTGAGCGGATCCGCGGAGGTGCCCGACGGCGAATAGACGAGTTCGACCTCGCCGTTGCCGTCGTTGGCGAACTTGAAGAGGATGTTTTGATAGAAGCCGTTTCCTCCCGCCAAGTCCGGCGGGGCGTTCGACGGGTCGCCGCAGAAGACGTAGTACGTCCCGCCCGTCGCCGGGTCGCCGTATAGTTCGTTCAACGTCGCCGCGCTGGGAATCTGTTGGAACGAATTGATCGGGATCAGTCCGACGTCCGGCGAAAGCCCGGTCGAGTGCAGATAGAGTTCGGCGGTCGGGATTCGCCAGTAGGGCGGGACGTAGAGTTCGACGGCGGAGAACCATTCATCGGTGGGCGGAGTGTTGCCGGCGGTCAGGTAGGCATACGCCTCGGTGAAAAAGGGCTGCTTCTCCACGCCGTACAGTAGGTGCCCTGACCCGCTGGGCCACTCGATGACCGTCGGCTCATTGTCCGCGTCGCGATAATCGGCGGTGTTGATGGCGAATTGCCAGGCGAAATATTCGCGGTTCAGCGATTCATCCTGGGGCGTTGGAGACGGTTCGGTGGTGTCATCCCGAACCCATTGTCCTTGATAGGCCTGCACGCCTTCGAGGGCCAAGTACATCGCCGCGGCAAGGTAGCGGACGAACGCTTGCTTGGCCGCCGTAATGTCGGCGTCTTGCATTCCCAGGTCGATGGGCATGACCCGCGCCCATTCCGCAGGCATCCGATCGGGCGGGATTACGAACTTATCGGTGATGGCGGGGCTCGAGGGTCGATTCGGATCGGTCGCCAGCGGCGAGGCGCTGGAGATCAACACCGGCCAATCCATGCCCAAGGCCCAAAGCTGACGCAGGAGCGTATCCAGCTTCGTCTCCCCGGCCGCCGGTATCAACGCGAGCCCTTTGGTAATATCCGGAGGAACGTTCGTCTCTCTGCTGATCGTCGTGAAGAGATGCCGCCGGATCGCGTAGGGCTCGTCCTCGCGCATCATCCAGCGCCAGCTCATCGGTGAAACCGGTGGGTAGACGTCGGAGCCTTCGTAATTCGCCGCGTCGACGAGATTCGAATTCAGGCGGTTCCAACGGGCGGTCGCACCGATGTAACTGCCGTCGGGCTCAACTTCGCGCGACCACGCGAGCGTCCCGCGTAGCGCGCGATCGATCGTGCGGTATTCGTCAGGCGCAAATCGTCGGTCGTATGGCACGAGCATCCCCCGATGGCGGAGCGACGCCTCGTCGGAGAGGCCGTACAGGAAGTAGTTCGGGGGGCCGGTGTAAGTCCCACCGGCGAGGAATCGGCGGACGATGTCCGCATCGTACGTCACGGGGTCGTCACCGGAGCGATAGCTCACAAGCTTTCTCGTTCGGGCGATTCGCGTGGCGGGTGGGTTTGAGTAGTCGTTGCGGTCGTCGGGATGGACCGTGTCGTCCAACAGCAACTCCGTCATTCGCGTTCCGCGGCGCTGGAGGCCGGGCAGGCTTTCGTCGAACATCAATTCCGTTCCGCTTCCCGACGGGAGATAGATGCTGGAAGCGATGTTGGCATTGAGCTTGCCGGCGTGATCGACGACGCGGATCACCGCGTAAAGCTGCTTCGGCGCATTGGGATCAGCCGTGTCCATCGGCAAGACAAAGCTGATCGGCGAATCGGGCACGCCATCGCCGTCCGCGTCGTAGAGATCGACCGCACCGTCGGCGTTCGTGTCGAAGTAAGGGAATCGCGCGCCGGGAGAGGGCGGCGACCAATTAGCACGTGCTTGCGCGATGGTGACGTTCGTCGTCGAAGCGGGGATGAGATCGCCGGGCATCCCCGCGGGCGGCGTCTGTAGGACCTTGACGTTCTGGAGAACGGACGGCGGATAGCTGACGGGAGAACTTCCGTCGCGCGAATTCGTTGTCCATAGGAGGGGTTGGGCTCCGTCGGAGCCGTCGGACTGAAGCAAATCGATTCCCAGGTAGGAGACATTCTTCCATGCAAGGACGCCGTCTTCCGTCGGCGCGGCTGGGTTTCCGGTGGTCTGCGGAATGGGGACGCCGTTGTCGTCCGTGATCATGTACGGCGTCGTCGATGACAGCCATCGATCTGACGCGCCCGGCGCATCCCACGGCTCATTGGACTCTCTAAAGTTTCCCGCAATCTGACTATTCAGCGGCACCGGGTAGATCGGATCGGGGTTCGGGCCCCAGATGTCCTGACGCAGCGTCTCCTGGATCGTGCGGACAAGGCCGTTCATGACGGACCGCGAGGAGAGCGCGACCGAGTCGATCTTGAGCCGCTGCGACTCGCCGTGCGTCCGGGCGATGAGCACCAGCCCGACCAGCGCGAGCAGAGTCAGCACGCCGAGGACGAAGATCATGATGGTGCCGGGACGAGAGAATGACGAATGACCAATTACGAATGACGAATTGCCATCTGCCCCCTGAGCACACCAGGAGCTGCGAGATTCCCTTTTGTTTTGTAATTCGTAATTCGTCATTTATCATTCCCCCTCAGGGGAGCCCCACCACAATCGAAAACTCCTGCCCATAACGCGTGGTAATGTATGGCGCTGAGGGATTGGCCGGATCGGGGTCGGCCGCGCCGTCCTCGTCGAAATCGACCGTCGCGCTCTGTTTGAGACGACGCGTCGCGTCGTAAATGCGATAGGTGAACCGCAGGGCCTTGGGCTTGTAGGCCCAGGTGTCCGTTCGCCAGACGGCGCGATACCGCGCCGCGGCGTCCGAGGTGACTCCCGTCGGGGACCACTCGATGTTGGCGAACGCGGCCGTCTCGGTCGGTGAATTGTCCGGATTGGCGATGTTCGGATTGCTCGGATTCGTCGCGTCGGCGGTGCTTCGCATCCGCGCCTGGTATTTCATCGCGTTGATCGTGCCCATGTTGCTCAGATTCGGCGTCTCCGTTCGATCCGGCGCGAGGCCGAACCAGCGTGTGCTGTTGTCGTTGTCCGCCGGCGTCGCCGGATCATTGTCCGGGCCGTTCGGATCGACGCGCCGACCGTCGGTCCACTCGATTCGGAAGTCGGCCAGCCGCGGCCGGAAGGTGAAGCCCGATCGCGCGTAATAATCCGCGTCAAGGGAATTCGTCAGGTTCGTCGTGATCGGCGTCAGGTTCGGCGACCATAAATCGGACAGACGCGGCGTCGGCGTTCCGACAGGAATGCCGAGCAGATTCTGGATCAGCGTAGCGGAAGTCGCCGGCTCCGTGGCGCTTGAAACCATCGCGTCCATTCGGGCTTCAAAGATTTCCGGCGCGCTGGTCAGCAGGCCGTTGTCGAAGGCG
>CAYMXF010000101.1:0-1387 GCA_964393935.1 uncultured Planctomycetaceae bacterium | reverse complement strand
GTTCGGCTCGCCGCTTCCGAGCCGATGCTGAAGATGGCGGCGACGGCGATCATCGTCGCGGTCAGGATCGCCATCGACACCATGAGTTCGACGATGGTGAAGGCGCGGCGTGTTATCAGATCCGCGACCGTAAGGGAACGTCGCGCGACTTTTGAAGCGTTACTCGGCGCTCCCTCACGGTCGCGGCTCTGATCGGCGGCTCGTCTGGGTGTTCGGTGATCGATCATTGAAACACCTTCCAATCCAGCAGCGGGGATTCCTTGCCGAAGTCACCACTCTCGACGCTTGGCGGAAAGACCCAGACATCGAATGTCACGCCCGCGCCGAAGAGGGGCACGTCGGTCAGGTCGCCGACGAACTCGACCGTGAAGTTATCAATGTTGTCGGACACGGTGAGGATGCGGCCGGCAGGGGCCGTGGGCACCGGTGATGCAGGCGCATACACGGTGCCATGGATCATGATCTTGGTTCCGATGGGGGCAAGTCGAGCTAGACCATTCGGGGCAGCCGCCGCATTCGATAAGATGTTTCCGCCGACGTAACCGACCGAGACGCGCCACGGCACCGGCAGCCGCCGGGCCCGCGCCGGATTGGCGGTCGGGTTGGCGAAGGGCGCGGCGACGCTCAAGTTCTGCTCGACGAAGATTTGATTTCGGCGCTGCTTGCAGATCGCCGTCGCGAAGGTCGTCTGACCGGCGGCCGGTCGGCGATAAAAGCCGTACCAGATCATTCGGTTGGGCGCGTCCATGAACTCCGAATCGGTGAAGGGCGAGAAAGAGCCGCCGCCGCTGTAAGGTGCGACGCGGTCGCTGAGGATGTCGAGGCCGAAGAGCGAGAACGGATTCAGCGGGTTCGTCACTGGGAGAGTCACGCCGTTGATGGCGTCGGAATAGGTGAGCGGAGCCGCGAGCGTCATGTCATCCCACGCAGTTGCACCCGTCGCGCCGACCGTCAGATTCACCGTCGGCAGGAGATACCACGGCGAATCGAGGCCGGGGACGGTCGATACCAACGGATCGATCCACAGATGCGTCGGGTCGATCCGCCCGCGGAGCAGGGATTCCGCTTTCGAGACCAGCTCGATGGCGCGGGCCTGCTCGACGCTGGTGCGATGCTGGGTCAGCGCGACGGGAAAGATGGCCGCGACCATGATCAGGCCGACGCCGAGGATGCCCACGGCGATTGTCGTCTCCAACAATGAGAAGCCGCCGGCTCGGGCCCCAGCGACGACGCGTCGATAGCGATGGATGCGCGTCATGTCAGGACCCCTTCGCGGAGAGTTCGTGGCCGGAGTATCGATTGAGCACGATCGTGTCGGCGAAGCCCGCATAGGGCTGGCTGGGCCGCGTCTTGAGCAGCCATCCGGTCACCAGTACGGACGGATCGG
>CAYMXF010000100.1:0-10548 GCA_964393935.1 uncultured Planctomycetaceae bacterium | reverse complement strand
ACCTTTTCATCGGCAACGACAGCGGCGTATCGCATTTGGCCGCCGCCGTCGGAACCCCGACGATAGCGATCTTTGGGCCGACCGACGCACGACGCTGGCGACCTCTCGGGGATCAAGTCGTGGTCGTCTCGGCAAACACCGATCGATGGCCCGACGTGATGGACATCGTCGCCGCCGTTGGAACAATGGTGTCCAGCCCCAGGAACAGAGCACCGTGACGAGGCTCGATATCCAGAAACTTCCTGCCGATCAGGTCCGTAAGGTCCTGCGGCTCACGATGGCCCTTCCCGGCCAGTCGGCGGCCGAAATCGAGGCCCAGGTCTCCACGTTCGTCAATCACGCCCGGGCCCTATCCCTCGACCTGGGGCGTCAATGGCTTGCCTATGAAGCCGGACGCATCGTCGCGGCCTGTTCGTGCATCGAATCGCCCGGCCGAACGGGGGTGCTCTTCCTGCCGGCCTTTGGGCTTTCCGGAGGCTCGGAATCCGCACTTGAAAGTCTCCTCGCGCACGTCGCCGGCGACCTATCGAAACGTAACATACGGCTTGCGCAGAGTTTGCTGAATCTGGATGATCACCAAAACGAGCGCGTCCTGCTTCGAGCCGGGCTCCACGCGATCGCGGAGCTTATTTACATGGAGCGGATTGTCGCAGTCGAGCCTGCACCCTACTCAAACAAGTCAAAACGGTGGATCGACCATCAGGGTGATTTCGCGTGGGAAGAATACAACTCCGTGTCGCACCGGGACTTCGCGAAATTGATCCCTCAAACCTATCTCGACAGCCTCGATTGCCCCGCACTGACGGGCCTTCGTGACATCGAAGACGTCATCGCGGGGCACAAGTCCGTGGGGCTTTTTCATGCTCATCGTTGGCGAATGGCGCGGATCGACGGCCGGCCCGCCGGCTGCATCCTCTTGGGAGAAAACCCTTTGCGCCGAGTTTTAGAAGTCGCGTACATGGGGGTCCATCCCGATCATCGCCATCACGGTCTCGGCCGCGTTCTCGTAGATGAAGCGACCTCACTCGCGTATCGTGAGAGCTTTGAGAAGGTTACGCTCGCCGTAGACTCCGCAAACACGCCCGCGCTACGTCTTTACGGAAGCGCCGGATTCGTCGAAACGATGCGTCGGCGCGCGATGATCCGGGTGATGGATTCAAGCGCAGGAAGGCACTAAAGATGCGCTGCAAGGCGGGGAGATATCCACGAAATATGCACGATCTCAGCGGTCGTGTTTATAACAAGTGGAAGAAAAAAATTCTCGTTGCGCAAGCTTCTGCTGCAACGACTCCGATCGCTTGTATAAAAAATTCGTTAAAGTTTTCCTAATTGACGCGCAGGGGCGCGCCTTGTAGACTGCGGCTCGGCAAGATTGATCGCGGCGCCGACGACGAGTTCGGCACAAAACCGCGGTTGGCCGGAGGAGTACGGAGTGAACCTCTTTCAACGATCTTGCCTTTGATCGAAATAGTCGTCCGTCATACCGCGAACGCTTCGCGCGTTTGCGCCACGTGGAAGGAGCGCGCCGTGTCCGTCCAACTTCAAGAGCCGGTCGAGAAAATCCGCACCCGAATCGAAGAACTGATCGGAGCCCAGCGATACAAAGTCTGGTTCAAAAACTCGACGCAATTGACCTGCGCCGACGGGTTCATGAAAGTCGGCGTACCCAACCTCTTCATCGGCGGTTGGATCGAGGACCACTTCTCCGACGCGATCTCGCAAGCGGCGCTGGAGGTCATCGGTAAGGAGGTTGAGGTCAGCTTCTCCATCGACCCGGTGCTCTTCCGCAACATGCGCAAAAGCCAACTCAACTCCCAGGCCGCCTTCATCGAGAAGAACGCCGAGCGCGCCATCCGCCCTGGCAAGAACGGTTCGGTCGCCATCGGGCCGGCCCGCAAGCTCCGCGGCCGCCTGGACGAATTCGTCGTCGGCGCGACGAACCGCCTGGCGTATTCGGTCGCCTGCTCGGTCGTCGAGAACCCGGATCGCGACGCCGGTCCGGTTTTTTTCCATAGCGCCTGCGGCCTTGGAAAGACGCACCTGCTCCAGGGAATCGCCAACAGTCTGGCGGAATCCAAGCCGGCGATCCGCTGGGTGTACGCCTCGGGCGAGGAGTTCACCAACCAGTTCCTCTTCGCCCTTCGCGAGCGTCGGCTCGATGCCTTTCGGCACCGATACCGCGAGATCGACGTCCTGCTCCTCGACGACATCCAGTTCTTCGCCAATAAGAAGGCGACGCAAGAAGAGTTCCTTCATACGTTCAACGACATCCAGGCCGTCGGCAAGCGAGTCGTCCTCGCCTCGGATGCGCACCCGCGGATGATCGCCGATCTGCCGGAGTCGCTCATCACTCGGCTGATGTCCGGCATGGTCGTCCGCATCGAGCGGCCGGACTTCGAGACTCGCTGCGACATCCTCCGCCGGCGCGCCTCGCGGACGCATCAGGTCGTCCCGGAGGCCGTCATCCATTACATCGCCGACAAGATTCAAGCGAATGTCCGCGAGTTGGAAGGGTGCCTCGTCAAGCTGCTGGCCTTCGCCTCGCTGATGAAAAGCCCGATCACGCTGGAGACGGCCCGGCAGGCGCTGGAAGACCATCTCAAGCAGACCGGGCGCCTCCTGACGGTCAGCGACATCGAGCAGAGCGCCGCGACCTTCTTCGGCATCACCCCGGCGGATTTGCACACCTCGCGGAAGAGCCGCACGATCGCCCTGGCCCGCAACGTCGCCATGTTTTTGGCCCGCAAGCACACGGACCTGTCGTTTCCGGAGATCGGCCGCATGATGGGCAACAAAAACCATACGACGGTCCTGCTGGCGTGCCGGCGGATCGGCCAATTGCTGCACGATGACGCCGAGGTCAGTTGGCCAAGCGTCACCGGTCAGCAAGTCCGCAAAATGGCCTCCATTCTCAAGAGCCAGGAAGAGCAGCTCGGCTGCTGACGCTCCTACGAGACTTCTCGGCCCTTTGACTCCGATCGCCTCCGATTCATGTACCCGGGCGGATGACACCGCTGAAATTGCCGGCCTATCATTAGTCAACGGGGGCCTATTGCCACGTTAAATTCCGGGGGTACCGCGTCCGAAAAGAGCGGGATAAACTGCACGCTACCGGGCGCGGAAACTACGGCCATAGACGTGCCGGCACGGGAGTGGTCAAGGATGATCGAGCGGACAAGAAGGGCGCAAAACCGTTCCGACTTTGATCCGATCTAGAGGCGGCTGGTGCATCGGACTCATAGGCCGAATACTCCGACGCTAGGCAAGCCGATCTGGGGCTATCCGGGAGAGATGTCACATGCTCGATTCTCGCACACCGAATCGTTTCGTCGCCGCGGGGACGCGGATCATTTGCATCATTGCATGGGGTTGCCTTCTCGCATCAGGACCGGCACAGGCCGACGCCTTTGACGCACCGCGAGTCGCTGCCAACCCCTTGCCCGAACTGTCCAAGAGCGACCAGGACGCCCTCGCGGAACTGGACCGGCTCTCCCGCGCCTTTAGTTTGATCGCGGAAGCGGTCAAGCCCTCCGTCGTGAGCATCAAGGCGTCGGCCGTCAACGAAGCCGTCAACGAGGAACTCAAGCGGCTGTTCGGCGATCAGGCGTTTCAACCCATCCCGACGACGGGCACGGGCAGCGGGATCATCTTCGATGAGGAAGGGCACATCGTCACGAACCATCACGTCGTCGCGGATGCCGATGTCGTGCGTGTCACGCTGGCCGACGGCCGCGAGTTCCGCGCCGAGGTCGTGGGGACCGATGCCATGACCGACATCGCCGTGATCAAGATCGACGCTGATCGCCTTCATCCCGCGCGCTTCGGCGACTCCGATGCGGCGAACGTCGGCCATATCGTGCTGACGATCGGCAGCCCCTTCAAATTCGGACATAGCGTCTCGCACGGGATCATCAGCGCCGTGGGCCGCAGCGAGGTGGACGTCGACATCGCATACAAGAACTGGCTCCAAACCGACGCGCCGATCAACCCCGGCAACTCCGGCGGTCCGCTGATCAATACGCACGGCGAAGTCATCGGCATCAGCGTGGCGATCGCCACGGAATCCGGCGGCCACCAGGGCGTGGGCTTCGCCATCCCGGCCAACACCGTCGTCCGCATTGCCGAGCAACTCAAGAGCGGCAAGAAGGTCGTCCGTGGCTTACTGGGTGTCGTCATTCAGGCGGTGGACAACAAGACCGCGAACGCTTACGGCTTGTCGGAGGCTCACGGGGCGCTGATCAACGACATCGGCGAGAAGACGCCCGCCGAAAAAGGCGGGCTTCAAGTAGAGGATATCATTCTCGCTTATAACGGCAAGCAAGTCGGTAGTCACGACAACCTCAGAGAGATCATCGCCGAGACCCGGCCCGGTACCGAAGTGACGTTAAGCATCTGGCGGAAAGGGGCGCCGAGCAACGTCAAAGTGACGATCGGTGAGCAACCGCCGAATTTCGATCCCGCCGGTTCGATTCGGGAACTTAATCAACACGAGCGCCTACCGGCTCGCGAGGATCGGCGTGAACTGGCCGATACCTCGGACAATCCGGATGAGAAAGCGGTCGACTTTGAGGAACTCGGCTTCGAGGTTCACACGATCAATCGAGGGTTGGCCAAACGTTATCACGTCGATCGAAACGTGAAAAGCGGAGCGCTGATCACCAACGTCGACCCGACGGGCGAAGCCTATGCGGCTAACTTGCGCGCCGGTCACGTCATCGTCCGGGCCAACGACCAACCGATCCGCAACAGGGAGGAGTTGGAAAAAATCCTGACGGACGACGCCGTCGCCAAGGGTGTTCGCGTCAAGGTCCTCGCCGGTAATCGTGAGTTCCTGGCCGTCCTCCGCACCCGGTAAGAACCCTGGACGAACCTGCGCGGCCGGTCGTTTAGATGTGCACCTTCAGCATCGGCTTGAAGATCAGCGCGAAGATGATCGACAGGACCACCAATGAAACGAGCCAATGCACGTCCCAGCCGAAGATCAGCGTGGAGCGCGTCGGATAATATACTTCGATGGACTCGAAGATCGACGACTCGGGAATAGAGTCCTCACCGGAGTAAAGCAATCGATCGAAGAAGCCGCCGCCTTTGAGACGACTGATCCGCAAGAAACCGTCTCCCACGAACAGCGGCATCTCAACGACGTCGGAACCCGCACCGAAACCCAACAAGTAAAACCCGGGGTTCTTGGCCTTCAATCGCCAATCGACTGTCCGCAATGCGGCCACGCGGCAAGGGTCGTTGGAATCGGTGGTAACGCCGCCCGGCAACCGTACCATGCTTCCTGTCGTGAACAGCGGTTCGGTCTTCTTGAGCGTCGCTTTGACGCGCACCACTTGGTCTGACGGTACGCAACGATGCTCGTAACGCAGGCCGATCTGCACCATAACGAGCACGAAAGGGACCGTCATGATGAGCATCGGTCGCACGGAATGCGCCAGTAGGCGAAGGGCTTGCCAGATAATCTGTCGCTGGGCGCGAAAGGTGACGGATAAATCGTCCTTGAAAAGCCTTGACGCGAGCAAGTGCGCGGAGATCTTGCGACGGACGTCGGCGATGGCGTCCTGGTTGGACGTGTAACGCCAAATCAGAAGCATCACGACGCCGGTCGCCGCCGAAATAATCCAGAGATTCACCAACGGTGAGAACACGGAAAGCAAGGCGAAGACGAAGTCTCCCAGCTTGACCATGATCTTCGTGAGGACGTCCAAAGAGCTTCCCTTTTGCAGAAGTACCCACCGGTCATCGGGACGCTTACTCGATGTAGCCCAGCCCGCGCAGACGATCCAGCACGGCTGGGTCCGTTTCCTGACCCTCGCCCTTGGCTTCGTCCAATCGCTTCAATTCGTTTTCCAGGGCATGGGCCACGAACTCGTCCACGCTGCCGTATCCGGCCGCCTTCGCATAGCGCTTTGCACGCTCCAGGAGCGGTTTATCCAATTTCACGTTTCCGCCAAACACCGACCTACTCCCGGGTCGCCGGGCCGCGGGCGTCATCGCACCGCGAGCCGATCAACCGCTTTCTCGAATAGGTTTCGTCCGACCATGGGGTTCGGCTTGGCCAGCCCGAACTCCGCCAGGATGGTCGGCGCTAAATCAATCAAGGCCGGGTCCTCCGCGACCATTTTTTTATTGGAGAGGAAGATCCCCGGCACGATGTCATGGGCGATACAGTGGTCGGCGCTCCAGGCGCTCTCGTTGTCGGTAATGACGGCCTTGTCGAATTCGCCCAGACACGTCGCCCAACTCGCCCGGTAGCCGCGTTCATAACCGATCAACAGGTCCGGTGCGTTTTTGACTTCCGGCCCGCTATAGCACTCCTCGGCACGATAGACGTGGCGAATGACCGGCTGTTTCGACGCCGGGTCTTTCAACAACAGCAGTTTCGCCGTGATCTCCTTGAGCAATGCATCACGATCGGCGGGATCGATGATGCCGAATTTTTCGCGGCCTTTGAGATTAAGGTATAGGCCGTTCAGGCCCAGGCCGTAGGCTTTTGACTTGGACCAATCGGCGTCCAGGAGGGCGCTTCGTTTGGCCACCAGGTATCCTTCGTCACGCAGCCACGTGCAAAGCCCCACACATTGTCGGAAGTTGCAAAAACCGTGGTCGGACATGACGATCACGGTCGCTTCCGGTCCGAGCTTTTTGAGACATTTCCCGAGGGCCTGATCCATCTTCACGTAAATGTCCTCGATGACGCCCTGGTACTTCTTCGCGTCGGCCGCGCTGCGACAGGGGTGCTTCTCGTCCGAATCCCACCAGAACATGTGGGCCTGTAAGTCCGTGCTCGAAAAGTAGAAAAAGAGGAGGCCCTCTTCGAAGCGGTCCAACGCGTAGTCCAGCATTCGCGAACTTTCGTCGAGGACCGTAGCGGCCTGTGCGCGGTATTCTTCGTCGGACAGGAGCTTGTGCTTTCGGGCGTTGAAGGCTTCGGCGAATCCCTGCGTATGGTACGGGCCGATGGCTTCGCCAATCTCTTTTTGAAAGCTCGGCGGCTCGCTGAACACCACCGGCGACGCGGTCGGGACGAAGTTCAACGGCGTCACGTAGAGTTCCACTTCAGGGCGGACCTGTTGAATGCAAAACCTCCCCATCGTTTTCCAAGCCGGACCTACCGGCGTCTTAAGGAAGCGGATCTCGCTCCAATCGCTCCATTGACCGGCGCTGAGGACCCGTTCGACCGTTTCGTCACCGGTCGGGCTCTCGTTGACATAGACCAGCTTCGCGACGTCATTCATGGGGTCCGGGTAGATTCGCAGGTCGATCGTCATCTGCGGATTAGAGCGGCGGAATTCGTTGGTGGGGCCATAGAGCTTGCCGACAAAGGCGCCGAGCGAGGCATCCCGGCGAAGCTGAAGCCGGTAGCCTTCCGGCGCCCGAATCTCCTGCCGCGGTTTCGTGGAGAATTGTTGATAGGTGCCCAATTGACCCATGGCATCCGGGACGCCCATGCCCGCCAGACAACAGACGTGGTCGTGCATCGATTCGCTCGGAGGATAGTTGGCGGGCAGCTTATACATCCGCACGGGAATACCCGCGGCGTCCAGATAATTCCAAAACGGCGTGCCTCGGCGGAGCAATTTATTTTCGTCGGCGGAAGCCCAAGGCATGACGACTTCGGCGGGAATCTGATAATTCTTGCCCAGGGACCACGGCTCGCGCTTCTTGGCGGGGACGATGCGATTGGTGGAATAATATGGCGCCGCCTGCCTGCTAGGGTCGCGATGAATGAAATCAAAAATGCCGTGGACGCCGGGCCCTGCGCCGGTGATGAAGTTTGACCACGCGACGGGACTTTGCGGCGGGATGCTCGTCGTCAGCGGTGAAAAAGAGCCTTGAGCAGCCAGCTTTGAGAAGTTCGGCAAGCGGCCCTCGGCCATCATCCGGCGAACGAGCTTGGGGTCCATGCCGTCGCAGCCGAGGACGAAAACCTTCTTGCCCTTTGCGGCGCTCGTCTTCTTCGAGCAACTCCCTACACCGATCACGAACGGCAGCGAAACCAGCAACAACCCGCAACGTCGCAGAGCCGGTTGCCAACGCCGGGTTTTTCCGTTCATGCGGCACTCGCGAGAATGGCGGATTCCGTGTCGACCTTCAGCGGCACACCGTCCATGTTTTCCGGCACGCTCACGCCGAACAAATCAAGGGCGGTCGGCCCCAGGTCCATGAGCCGGGGCGATTCGCTGAGGATTTTGTGGCTGCAAAACAGCACGCCGGGGATCAAGTCCGGGTCGATGCAGTGGTCTCCGCTCCAGGCCTTGGTATTGTCGGCGAAGACGCTATGGGTGATCCGGCCGATCGCCGTGTCCCATCCGACGCGATAGCCGCGGTTGTAGCCGACGATGAAGTCCGGCGCGGTCTCGCGGTAGGGCCCCGTGTACGCCTCTTCCTTGTCGCGGACTTTGACGATGGCGACCTGTCCGTTGGCCGGGTCCTTCAGGCCGCTCATCTTTTCGATGATCTCTTGCTTGAGACGGCGCGTTTCCTCACCCTTCTCGACGATCCCCTGGGACTCTCGTCCCTTTTGATTGACGAACAGCCCCGCAAGTCCCAGCGCGTACGCCTGGGTGTGGGCCCAATCGACGCCGACCAGGTACTTCTCGCCAGGCTTGGCGTCGGGCTTGAGCTTCATGTAGCCGTTCTCGATCAGCCAGCGGTTGAGGTCGATGCCGCGGCGGAAAGGCGAGAAGCCGTGATCGGAAATGACCATGAGCATGGTCTGGTCGTCGCCGTTCAAAACCTTTTTCATGGTTTGGCCGACGAGGCGATCCATTCGGACGTACAAATCTTCGATCGTTTTCTCGTGACCGTTGGCCTTGTACGTTTCAGGAAAGAGATTGCCGGGATAGGCGGGGTGATCTTTTTCAAGATATCGCCAGAACATGTGCTGAATCCGGTCCGTTCCGTCGAAGACGCAGACGCAAAGTCCGCGCCGTGTGTTTTCCAATGCGTCGAAGAACTGTTTCTCGCGCTCGCCGTCGATCGAGACGCACTGCTCCAGAAACGCATCGTCGTCGATCAGCGTTTCGTTGAGCGCCCAGGTGTCCTCGGCCAGGCCCAACGTCGCATAGCTGCCGTACATCTTGGCGAGATAGGTGCTATACGCCACGGGGTAGGAAATCGGCATCGCCGGCTTTTCCGGGTCGAGGTTGATCGGCATGACGTACAGCTCGAACTCCGGCTCAACCGAAATCAACATGAAACGAGAAATACCGTTCACTTTGACGCCCGCGCCGGCTTTGAAGGTGACGGTGATCCAATCCGTGTATTCGCCGAGTTTCAAAGGAAACTTTTCGCTTCCGATCTCCAGCGTCGCATCGCGCCCCGCGCCACCGATCCGGACGGCAAACGGCACTTTCATCGCCCCCGCGCCGGACTGAATGCTGTTGTCCGGGCCGATCAGTTCGCAGCGGACGACGTCGCCCTCGCGCCGAACGACATGCTGCTCGCCGCCGGTTCGCTCCTCGCCGGCGGGTTTGGTGCTGTAATACGAAAAGAGACCTTGCGTTCCGCGAAGGTCCGGCACGCACATCGCCGAGAGCACGACGCCTCGGCACTTCTCCGGCGGAAACGTGATCGGCACGCGGATGACCGACGTGAAGATGCCGTGCTCGCCCAGCGTCGTCCAAAACGGCTTGCCTTTGCGAAGCAGGCGAATCTCCGGCTTGTTCAGAGGAATCGTGTATCGACCGAGCTTGAGCGTCCGCGTGGGCGGGTGGATCGAAACAGAGGAGAGATTCGGCAGGTAGTTCTTGCGATCGCTGTTCAAAAAGTCGTAGATGTTGTGCTTGCCGGGGTTGACGCCAGTGAGAAAGCTCGACCAAGCCACCGGCGAGAGCGGAGGCGTCGTCGTGCCGAGAAGTCGGTAGCTGCCCATTTCTTTGAGGCGTTTGAGGTTCGGCATCTTGCCTTCGCCCATGAAACGATCGACGAGGCTCGGCTCCATGCCGTCGAGGCCAAGGATGACGAGTCGCTTGATGCGGCTCCTGGCGAAGGCCCGTCGACCCTTGATCGAGCGAATGACCCAGCGAAAGGGCCAAAACAAAATGGTGAGAAACGCCAGGAACATCGTCCAAATAATGACGAAGAGGGACGACGCGATGGCGAAGCCGGCGCCCGGGCCGATGTAGGCCTGCGCGGGCGAGGTCAGACCCAAGACAAGTATGACGGCGGCAAGAACCGCGACGGCGCGAACAGCGCGTCGTCGCCTCGCCGAATCTTTTGTAAAAAGACTTTCGCCCACTCTGGAGTCCCCATGGCAACGAGAAATATGACGGATGCTATCGGCCACCCATCTACATCGGGTAATAGTATAGCCTAACCCCAAGATGGGCGTCGACCCGAAGGTTCGTTATCACACCAACTTGCGAAACCCCTGCCCGCTGCCGATAATGCGCACCTCGCTGTAAAGCCGGGCTCAGAGGGAACCGTCATGAAAGGAATCATTCTGGCCGGCGGCACCGGCTCCCGGCTGCTGCCACTCACCAAAGTCACCAACAAGCACCTGCTGCCGGTCGGCCGGAAGCCGATGATCTACCACCCCGT
>CAYMXF010000099.1:1587-10581 GCA_964393935.1 uncultured Planctomycetaceae bacterium | reverse complement strand
CCGCAGATACTCAGCAGAACGAGCACCCGGAGCGTCGCTACGACGATCAAGCCGGTGAGAATTGCAAATCCTACTGCTTCCACTTCAGTTCTACTCCCGTTTCACCCACCGCCATCCCGATAGATAGCCTGGCTTCATCTTTGCAGTCCGTTCCCCCCTTGTTCGAGGAGTGCTGCCAGTGAACAAGGTAGCACGGGCCTCTGCCCCGCTTTCGCACTGGCCGGAGGTCTACGTTCCCCAACCCGCAAACTCGAATGTAACGGACCACCAGCCATTCGTCGAGCGACTCGGTTCTCTCTCGATGCGCCTCCGTCACGAACTAAAGGCGAATCGAGAGAGAACGTCTGGGGGGCCTGACCCCCCAGACGCTAATAGAACTCTCTCAAGGGCCCGATCCCTTTCCGTCAATTGTGGCAAGAGAAGGACACGCCCTAAGCGTGGATTTCGGTATCAAGAGTATTGAATTGGTCGTGGACCCAACTACCAATACTCGTGATGAACGCGATGGTGCCAACCACGATCAGGCCGGTGATGATCGCGTACTCGACCGTCTCGAGTCCCTTCTCATCGGCTGCGATTCTTTTCAGTAATGCTTTCATGGAAAAAAACTCCTCTAAAAAAACCTGCCCTCGTCTCCGCTCCATACACAGGTTAGCGGGGTGCCAAGAGCACTCATCACATTTGTATCATGCCGCGACCGGCCCGAACGCCGATCGAAGCGTTTCATCAAGACAATGGCCGCGTCCCAGATGCGACCGGCTCGCCCGACATGAACCCCCCCGTTAAACACTTCCTGAGAGTTCGCAAATCGAGCGGTCAATTTGCCGGATCTGGGAAGCATCGAGACTGCCTCGCCGAAGACTCTCGGCCGAGGTGCTCAACTTCTCACAGGTATCAGTTATACCCGCCCCTCATGGCGCAGTCAAGATTCTTCGTCGCGCCTATTTCGTGGAGCTAGGGATGGGAGGGGCTGCGCCACTTGTTTGGAACGCAAGACCCCCAGTAACTAGTCAGGCGATCACGATTATTGGAGGGGGGAAAGAGGTGAAGCCCGTCGGATAGCCCCGTGGGTTGACACGATAAGGCAAAAACGGGCTTATTATGCTCAATTGAAGCCTTTTGGTCGGGTGAATTTGTCCGATAAGAGCGATGCCATGACTTCCCAGGTCACATCCGAGAATAGAGCGTCCCGTAACTATCCTCAAAGACTTGCCGAAAAATCTACTAGGTGCAACTTCCCGGACATTTGTTACCATGAGTTCGCTTTGAGGCTGTAGGCCTGTCGACGTCCGGCCCTTCCGCCGCCGACTGTGATTCAGATGTGACGTAAGGACTAATCATGCGTTGGGCGATCATCGGGCTGATTCTTCTTGGCGTGCTGGCCGCCGCCTCCGCGGCGCTACTCGTGGCCTCGTATGGCCGAAATAAGAATCCCGAGGCGTCGAAGGTGGAAATTCTCGTAGCCACCAAGGCGTTACCGGCTCAGACGGTTGTGGATGCCGGAATGATGGTTTCGAAAATCGTCGCAAAAAAAGAAGCCCCCGCGAGTTTCTACACCAACGCCGTTCAGGTCGTCGGCAAGATGCTGATCGTCCCCGTGGCGGAGGGCCAGGTCCTCACTCCCGAATGTTTCGGGGACCGGGAGTCGGGCGCCAAGTTCGCCGCCGCCATCTCCGCCGGCATGGTCGCGGTCAGCATTACTCCGAAGGATTACTCCAGCCTTGAGGGATTGCTCTACCCGGGCTGCATGGTTGACGTGATTTTTACTCTGCGGCCAAGCAGTAATCAGGAGCCCGTTTCGATTACGCTCTTGCAGGGCATCAACGTCTTGGCTATCGGACAGTTTTCGGTGGTCTCACCGAAGCACGAGGGGGAAAGTTTGGCGGCGGTCCACCCCGGCGAAAGCCAGAAAGTCACGCTCCAACTCACTCCAAGACAGGCCAAGATCCTTCAGTTGGCGCTGGAGAACGGCTCGGTGTCGCTGGCCTTGCGCAACCCTCTTAACCCGACTACTGCGGATGGCGGGAGCATCTCGCTGAATGAGCTGCTGGGGAAAAAGAAGGCCAAGGCCCCCGCATCGGCCGTGCCGCAGGTGCCCGGCAATTCCACACCTGAAACTTCGGAGCTACCCCCGGGCTGGGAGATGCTCTTGATTCAAGGCGGTGTCAAGGAGACGCGGTCGTTTCCGATGCCTGAGGAGAAGAAATAAACGAAGATATCGGCCCGGCCGCAACGCGACGCAAAGGGAATATCACGGTATTGTTCCTACATCGTTTAACCACCAATCAAATGGGTTGCCTTGTGAACAGATTCAAAACGCGTAACGACCCCCGTCCACTTTTCTTTTTGGCGTTTCTCTTGGGCTTTGTGGCGCTTTCCATCGACGCCCACGCCCAACCCAATCCGGACCCCGCTGACAAGCCTCCGCAGGAGCCGAACATCATCGTGCTCCACCCGGGCCAGTCGCAAGTGGTGAAGGCGCCCTGGCCAGTCAAGCGCACCAACGTGACCGACTCCAACGTCGCGGTGGCCGAACCCCTCACCGCCGACCAACTCCTGCTTCAGGGCAAGGGCATCGGCACGACCGACCTGATCCTGTGGAGCAACCAAGAGGAGGTGTGGCAGGCGCGCGTGGACGTGGAAATGGATCTTCGGCGGCTCACGGACCAGTTGACCCGACTCTTCCCCGGGGCCAGTCTGAATTTGGTCCAGAATATGGCCCGGACAAAGGACCGTAACCAGCCGGTGGTGGTGGTCACCGGTTCCCTGCGTCGAGCCGAGGACACCATCGCTCTGCATCAGTATTTTGAAGCCATGCAGATAAGCTATGTCGATGCCACACGGGTGTCCGGGGTGCAACAGGTTCTTCTCCAGGTCCGCTTGGCCGAGGCCAATCGCAAGTCGCTGCGCGCTCTGGGCATCAACGCCATCCAATCCGGCCACCAAGACAATACGTTCTTCGGCGCGTCGACGGTCGGGACGGCCGCCGGGGGAGCCACCAATCTTATCAGCATCGGACCGCCGGAAGGAGCGCTGGCCGGCCCCGAAGGCACGCCATTCGTTTTCAACAGCGCCGTGCGGCCCAGCCCGCTGGTCACCTTGAATCTGGGATTCCCGCGGGCGGAATTGCAATTCCTGCTTCAGGCCCTGGCGGAGAACCAGTATGTGCGGCTCTTGGCGGAGCCCAACCTCGTCGCCCAGAGCGGAGAGGAGGCCACTTTCCTGGCGGGGGGCGAATTCCCCATTCCAGTGGTTCAAGGCAGCACCACCGGCACGGGATCGTCCATTACCATCGAGTACAAGGAGTTCGGAATCCAACTGAAGTTTCGGCCGATCGTCCTGGGGGACGGGTTGATTCGCCTCTACGTCGCGCCGGAAGTCAGTGAACTCACCGACGTCGGGGCGGTGGAAATCCAAGGCTTCCGCGTCCCGGCGCTGTCCACGCGCCGAGCATCGACGACCCTGGAACTGCACAGCGGCCAAACCTTCAGCATGGCCGGCCTGATCAGCCAAAGCACGAACGCCACGGCCTCGCGCGTTCCCGGCATCGGCGATATGCCGGTCCTTGGAGCGCTCTTCCGTTCCGTCCGATATATTGAGGGGGAAACTGAATTGGTGGTCCTGGTGACGGTATCGCTCGTGGAGCCCTCTTCCCTGGCGTCTCTTCCGCCCTTGCCAGGAGCGACTCATCGCCGCCCGAACGATTGGGAACTCTATCTCGGAGGGGCGATTGAAGGATCGGCGCCGCCTCCCTTGTCCGATCAGGATATGGACTGGCTCAAGAAGTTAGGATTCGAGGATCTCCAGGGGCCCGGGGCCTGGGGAGCCTATGGCGAACGACCTCCGGAGAACTCCACCGCATTGAGGCCGCAAGCGCCGGCGGCTTCATCCAACCTTGTCCAAACCGGCGGGGCCGCGCCCTAAACGGCGTATCCACGCAATGGTTCCTACGACATAAGGCCAGAAGATGGACCCCGGACGGCGTGTAATCCTGATGACCAACGATCCCGCGACCCTGACTTCGGTGTCGGCGGTGCTGAGGTCGGCGAATAAGCCGTCGGCGGTGGAGACGTGCACCGCGCTGCCCGGTCTCATTGCTCAACTAGAAAAGACGTCGCCCGGCGTCGCCCTTGTCGATGTCGACCCGGAACCGAGGCGGATGCTCGCCGATCTGGATCCCATTATCGCACGGTTCGCCCAAACGCGCTTCGTGGCGCTGTCCGCCGAGGTGACGAGTGATCTCATGTTGGATGCCATGCAGATCGGCGCCCGCCACCTGCTCCAGAAACGCTCGATCGAATCGGACCTGCTCGGCGTGCTGGACCGATTCGTCTTTGGCGAGTCCATCGAGTCCAAGCGACAGGGCTTGGTCGTCACGGTCCTATCCGCCGGCGGCGGATGCGGCGCGACCACGCTGGCCCTGAATATCGCGCATGAGGTTCAGTTGGAAACGTCGCGCCCGGTGCTTCTGACCGACCTGGACGACCGATACGGGGCCATCGCCGCCTACCTGGATCGGGAAGGCGAGTATGGCATCGCCGACGTGCTGGCTCGCAAGCAGATCGATGAAGAATTGATTCGAACGACGGCGTTGGCTTTCTCCGAACGTCTGCACGTGCTTTTGAGTCCGGCCAGTGTTCGCTCATCGCGCAACCAGTCAATTGAATACGATTCCATAAATGAGTTTCTCAGCGTGTGTCGGCGATCCTACGCTTGCACGGTGTTAGATGCTCCGCGCCTGGCGCCTCAAGTCGCCGCACGTTTGGCCCAAGCCAGCTCGACGACATTCTTGTTGTTGCAACTCAGCGTGAAGGATATCCGCACGGCCCGTACCCTGCTAAAATCGTTGACCGAGCAGGGCGTTGCGCCGGAGTCGGTCACTGTGGTGATTTCGAGGTATCACCGCCGTTCCATCATCTCGATCTCTCAGGCTCGTGAGGCGCTTGGCAGAGACGCTCTCGTGGTGGTGGGCAGCGACTTCCGTCATGCCCTCGAGTCCATGACCTATGGCCAGCCTTTGGCCGAGGTGGCGCCGCGATCGCCCCTTCGAAAGGAAATCCGCGAACTGGCCTTGGGGCTTCTGGAGTTGCCCGCCGCTGCCGAGTAAGGTGGATAGGTCAGAGGTGATGCATGATGGGGAATGACCACAAATCGACCTCCACGGAAGGGGATGCCGTTGACCCCCAAACACTGCACAAGGTCAAGGCCAATGTCCACAAACGCCTGCTTGAAGTCCTGGATCTGGTGGAGGCCCATCGGATGCCGGTCGATCAGTTGCGCAGCGAATGTTCGCGCCGGGTCGACCAGCTCCTGAATGAACAGCGCTGTCCGCTCTCCGCGCCGGAAAAACGGCAACTGGTTCAGGAAGTCATCGATGATATCTTCGGATTGGGACCCCTCGAGGATTTGCTGCGCGATCCGGCGATCAGCGATATCCTGGTGAACGGCCACAAGAAGGTGTACATCGAAAAGGAGGGCCGACTGACGCGCACCGACCTCTCCTTTCTCGACGACGCCCATGTGATGAGGGTGATTCAACGAATCGCCGTAAAGGTGGGGCGACGGATCGACGAAAGTTCTCCCATGCTCGATGCCCGCCTGATGGATGGATCGCGCGTGAACGCCATCATCCCGCCGCTTTCACTGTGCGGTCCCTGCCTCTCCATTCGCCGATTCGGGACGATTCCCATCGAGGCGGGCGACCTGATTCGATTGAACTCCCTCACCGAGGAGATGCTGATCTTCCTGCAGGCCTGCGTCCATTGCAAGGTGAACATCCTGGTCTCGGGCGGGACCGGCGCGGGCAAGACCACGCTGCTCAACGTTTTGTCCAAGTCGATCCCCGCGAACGAGCGAATCGTCACCATTGAGGACGCCGCCGAGCTCCGCCTGCCCCACGAGCACGTGATCACGCTGGAGTCCAGGCCGCCCAACATCGAGGGCCGCGGGGAAGTGACCCAGCGCGACCTGCTCCGCAACTGCCTCCGAATGCGCCCGGACCGAATCATCATCGGCGAGGTTCGCGGCCCGGAGGCCCTGGATATGCTTCAGGCCATGAACACCGGCCACGAAGGATCCATGACCACCGTCCACGCCAATAATCCGCGGGACGCCCTGCGCCGCCTGGAGAACATGGTCAGCATGGCCGGCCTGAACTACCCCGTGGAGGTCATCCGCCACCAAGTCGCCTCGGCGCTGCACGTCCTTCTGCACGTCGCCCGCCTTACCGGCGGTCGCCGAAAGGTGGTCAACCTCGCCGAGATCACCGGCATTGAAAGTGGAGTGATCCTGCTCCACGACCTGTTCACTTTCACTCAGCGAGGCGTCGACGAGCAGGGCAACGCCAAGGGTGAGTTCGAGCAACGCGGCGTAAGGCCCCAATTGTTGGAGCGCTTGGAGGCGGCGGGGGTTAAACTGCCGCCGGAGTTCTTCATGCGGGATTCGAAAAACCTGGTGCGCAACTAAAGCCGGACTCGAACCCATGTCCTTCGACATCAACAACTTGCTTCATGCGACGGTCATTGCCGCTACCTTCGCCTTGGTGTTGTCCCTGTGGATGGGCGTCATCCTGCTCTGGTCTATCAAGCGCAGGACTCGCGAGAAGGCCGTCCGCCAACGCGTCCAACTTGACCTGTCAGACACCGCATCGACGCGCCCCTTGCGCCTATGGCACGAGGGTCGGGAGGCCGTCGTCCAGAGACCGGCCCACCGCCGGGTTCCGTTAGCCTTCCGCGTCAGAATGATGTTCCAGGAGGCCGGTTGGGACGTGGATGTACGCTCCCTGGGCCTGGGCATGAGCGCGGTGGTATTGTTATCGCCATTCCTCTCCTTCGCCGCGACCGGCAGCTTCATACCAGGGCTTGGCGCGGTGGCCTTGGCCGCCTTCGTCTTGTGGTTCCTCCTTCAGCAAAGAATCCTCCGACGCACCGCTCTCTTCGAGACCCAGTTCGTCGACGCCCTGGACATCGCGGCGCGATCGCTACGTGCCGGTCATCCTCTCGTGGGTGCGTTTCAACTGATTGCCGCGGAGATTCCCCCGCCCGTGGGCGCGCTCTTCGCTGAGATTTGTCAGGCTCAGGAAATGGGCCTGAGCATCGAACGGGCCATCCTGGAAGTCGCCAAGGCCTTTGGTAACACGGATGTCAGGATCTTCGGGACTTCCATCGCCATTCAGATCCGTAGCGGCGGCAATCTGGCCGACATGATGGATCGCCTGGCGTACGTGATGCGCGACCGCATGCGGCTTAACCGCCGTGTTCGCGTCCTGACCGCGCAAACTCAGTTCAGCAAGAGGATTCTCACCGCTTTGCCGGTGGTCATCTTTTTCGTTCTAAATGCCGTGAATCCAAAGTATATGGCAACCCTCTACACTACGGACACGGGCAAGATCTTGCTGAGCGCTGCCGCCTTCTGCGTCATCTTGGGGGTCTGGATCATGAACCGCCTCAGCGTGATCCGCTACTAAGGGCCCCCTGTCAATGATCCCGGCACAATACCTCGTCCCGGCCCTGGTCTTCGTCGCGGTGGTCGCCATTGGGGCCGGCGTGTTGCTGGCCCGCGCCATCCGATTGGATTCGTTACGCAGCCGCCTCGGCTCCGCGACGGATCCGGCCGCCGATGCCAACCTGGCCGAGAAGGAACCCTGGCTCCTCCGCATCGTGGGTGGACTGGGCCGCGCATTGGGCGTCAGCGGAACCTCGCCGAACCTACGGCGCCATTTGGCGCGAGCGGGATTTCAAGGCGACACCCCCGTGGTGGTATTCTTGAGCAGCAAGATCCTCCTTCTCGTCATCGGCTTAAGTCTCTTAGCCGTGCTTACCTATCCTCTTCGTTGGCCCACTTCGGCAAAGACGATGACCGTGCTGGGCAGTGCGACGATCCTGTTCTTTATTCCGAACATCTTCGTTCGGTGGAAGGGTAGTCGACGGACGGCGGAGATCCGAGTATACTTGCCCGACGCGGTCGATCTCCTCGAGATCTGCGTGTCCGGCGGCATGGGCCTGGATCAGGCGTGGAACGTCGTGACCGATGAAATCTCGAACGTCAGTATGTTGCTTGGCGACGAAATGGCCTTCACCAATCTGGAGATCCATTTAGGCGCTTCCCGCAGCCTGGCCATGCGGCACCTGGGCGAGCGGACGGGATGTCAAGAGGCTTCTTCGATGGCGGCTACCTTGACGCAATCCGAGCAGTTTGGTACGAGTATCGGTGAAACCCTCCGCGTCTTCGCCGCCTCGATGCGGGAGGCGCGCAGCCAGCAGGCCGCCGAAATCGCCGAAAAAATGGCCGTCAAGCTCCTTTTTCCGTTAGTTTTACTCATCTTTCCCGCGATCCTCGTCGTCGTCGCCGGACCGGCGGGGATCGTGTGGGCGAAGGTGATCAGTGGAAGCTCAAAATAAGAACAAGAGATGGTTAGAATGGAGATGCATAACTCATGACACGCCCAGCTTTTTTGACTTCGGCGAGCCTGGTTTTCCTGGTGTCCGCCTGTAATGCACCGACGCCGACGCCGCCACCGCCCGAACGCGACGTCAATATCGCTGAGACGAAATGGCTGAACGATGCGGCGATCCAGAACGCCATCATCGCTCAGCATACCCTCTACCCGTACCACTTCATCACCTACAGTGCTTCGCTCAATGAGCTTGGCGAACACGATTTTGGAGTCCTCATAGAACACTACAAGGACCATCCCGGTCCGCTGAATGTCCGGCGCGGGGACGCCTCGCTGGAGCTTCAGGAGGCCCGGGTGCGGTTCGTGACCGACAAACTCCTGAAGGCCGGCATCGACTTGGGCCCCATCGAGGACGGCGCCCCGGGAGGAGAGGGCATGCTTTCCGATCACGTGTTGACGGTCCTCGAACGAAGCTATGAGGCCGGAAATAAAGGGGCGTCGGGCGACATGTCCACCGGGGCGCGGAGTGCCGCCGTCGCGAACCGCGGGGGAAGCATCAAATGACGGCCGCTCGTACTCTTGCCGGAAGGAAGCGCCTC
>CAYMXF010000099.1:0-1487 GCA_964393935.1 uncultured Planctomycetaceae bacterium | reverse complement strand
CCGGCCCTCTTCTGCGCCTCTGGGCTCTGGGTCGCACTTCAAACAGGCTGCGCCAAGCCCAATCTCTTCGAGAGTCGGTCAAACTCCAATCCGGTGCGACCGGAAGACAAGGAATTTGCCGAGGGCGCCGGTCGTCCCGCGACTGTAAAGACGCAATACGCGTACGCCCGGATTCTCGCCTCGCAGCGCCAGGACGCAGCTAGTGATGCCCTATTGACCAAGATGATCGCCGAGCATCCTCGTTTCATGGCTGCGTATCTCTTACAGGCCGAGGTTCGCATGCGCATGCGTCGCGTCGACGCTGCCATCGCCACGTTGAGGTCCGCCCTCGCCATCGCCCCACGCGACGACATCATCCTTAACAATCTCGGGGTTTGTTTCTTGATGAAGCCGGATTGCCCCAGCGCCCTTCAGTGCTTTGCCGACGCCGCGGCGCTTCAGCCCTCCAACGCTCGCTATCGCGCCAACATGGCCCTCGCGTTGGGCTTGTTGGATCGCGAAGATGAATCCGCTTCCCTGTATAAGATGGTGGTCTCACTCGAAGACGCCGAGCACAATGTCGCCGTCCTCAATTCCGCTCGCGACGCTTTTTTCGGGATATCCGCGCCACAGCCCCGGCCGACGCCGCAAACTTCTCAACCGGCGACGGTGCCGGACATCCCGGAAAACCCGAGTGGGCCGGCTAAAAAACCTCCGCCTCCCGATGATTCCGTTGGTCTTGTGACGCCCCCTCCCGCAGCGTGTGAATGAGCTCTTCCGTCGAGAAACATTTCCTGTCCTGCTCATCGACTTGTCTTCCACCCGTCGTCCAACGTCCTTGCCTGCCACTCAACCTCTGGACCGGTTTCTTGGGAGTAAGTCACGGTCGAAGATATCGCCGTGGCTGGTTTATCGGACCGCGCCAACATGACCCGTCGAAAACCTTGGCATGAGTCATATCCATCGGTTAATCTGGAATTCGCAAGTGAGGCTCTTCTTGAGCCGCCGGCCTTTGGGGGACCATCGCCGAATTCTGCTAAGAGATTAGCGGCGGCCGGACTTGAACCGGCGACCCAGGGCTTATGAATCCCTTGCTCTACCAACTGAGCTACGCCGCTGTGCAAAACACGATTTCGCAGGATATTTATAGAGGCTTCGGTCTGACTTATCAACTCCCGGTGACAGGGCGGTACTGAACTGCGTCAGAGCGATGCAAGTGCTTTAGCGCGAGCTTCGCTGGACGGAATGATCGAGACGATCTCGAAGGTGACCAAGTCCTCCCACTGTCCGGTCCATTGGGCAAAGAGGTTAAAATCGTCGGTTTCCATCAATTGATAACAAACTCGCAGATCAGCCGATACCCAGCTGTCGATGTAGCGCAGGCCATCCGGCATCATTCGCCCCTTTTCGGCGAATCGGCGGTAGACGTCGGGAGCTCTGCCTTTCTTGAAATGTTCGATGACCATGTATCGCATGAGGGCTCCTTTTGTCGTCTCGATTCTAGCGTT
>CAYMXF010000098.1:0-10754 GCA_964393935.1 uncultured Planctomycetaceae bacterium | reverse complement strand
CGTCACCTTCGTCCCCACCGGCGGGATCGCGTCGGTGTTCGCCGTCAACCAAAGTTGGCTGTCCGAGTCGCTGTGGCTCGCCGGCAGACCCAAGAGCGAACTGGGAAAATCCACGACCGTCACCAGCGTTCCTTCGACGTTCGCCGCGAAACCGCCGTCCTCCTGCCGCTGCGAGCCGGTAAAGAGCCAGTGCGTCCGGGCCATCGGCGCCTTCTTCGCGTCGTCCATCATCCAGTCGCAGGCCGAATGCTCCCGCGTCTTGCCATCCATCGCATAGCGCACGATGACCTCCACCGGATCGCCCGTCGGCAATTGCACCGTCTTCGTTTCGATGTCGTATCGCATTGGCCGGCCCGGCGTGAGCCCGATCAGGCCCAGCGCCTGATAGATTCGCTCACACGGCACGTCGGTCCGCAGGATGGTCTCATGATCCTTGGGAACCTGGGCACGGCTGTACGCGAATAATTCCAACGCCCCCTTGCGCAGGACAATCTCGGAATCGACCTCCACCTGCGGTACGCGGTAGTCGATTCGTAGGCCCGGCGCAAACTCCATGACTCTGCCCGCCGGCCGCGTTGCAGCCGCCGGCTCATCGCCACGACGAGCGGCCACGGACAGGCCGGAGCGCGGCGTGCAACCGGAAACCGCCATCAACCAACAAACCAAAATCGACTTCACGGGCTTTCGGGAATACATCGGACCATTTGCTGTATTTGGACCGGGCATCGACGAACGCCGGCTGGGATTCAGTGAACCGATCGCAACATCTCTCGCGCCTTAGAAAGGTTGTTCTTGAGGACCTCGTCTCCGGGCTGAATGGACATCACTCGTTCGAAACAATGAATCGCCTTGTGTAGATGGGCTCGTACCGACTCCGTCTGACCGGCGTGGTACGCCGCCTCCGCCATTTTACCGTGGCAAAGACCCAAGTAAGTCCACGCGGGAGTCGAGTCGGGCGCCAGCCGCAAGGCGCCCTCAAAGAGCCGCGCGGCGGGCTCGTACCAACCCAGCGCCCAAGGTGTCGCGGCCATAGCCGCGACGCTCAACGCTCGATGGTAACGCAAACCGTCTGCCGTGTTCAGCCACGCGTCGACATCGACATCCTCCGGTCCAGGTCGGTGAGCTTCAATGACCGCCCGGTGCTCGGGCTTGCGCCGCAGGAAAATGACCATGTGCGGATCGACATAGACAAGGGCCCAATCGGCGGCATCAGCCCTCAAGGCGCGAACGAGCGGCTCGGTATCCGGCGCGATATGCAGTAGCACAACGTCCACGTCCTGTTGGTCGAAGAAGGCGCGATAATCGAGCCGGCAGGCGGCGACGTCTATGATCTGCCGGAGCCACTGTTCGTCGTAAACGAAGGTGTTGGTATTCACTAATGGCTTGAAGCGGCGATCCAGCCAGGGCAGTATGTTGCTGGAGGTAAAAAGATCGACATAGAGCCGGGGCCGCACGGCGGTTTGGGACGACAGCCACCGGACCGCGTCGATCGGAAAAAACCGCGGATTATAACCGATTCCCGGTTCGCGGCTGATTCGCCGCTCGACGTAATAAAACCTTCCGTCCACGATCGACCACGTCCACCCGAGCGCCGTGACGATCGTTGCCAGCACCAAGCCGCGACGCAACCAAAGCGCTGATGGGCGGCGCGACCACGACTCCGGGATGGCGGCCGCGAGACCGCACGTCGCCAGCGGTGCGGCGACGAAAGCAAACTGAGCGATGTTGCGGCGCATTTGTGCGGACATCACCATTAAAATGGAGACGGCGATCGCTTCGCCCCATCGCCGCCGGACGAAAAGCGCGAATAGTGCGACGAAGGCGACGGCCAGAAGCACGCAGTAAGCGTCAATCGTGCGACCATTGGCCATCTCGCCGAGGTAGTCAAACGTATGGCGAAACTCGCTGATGAGCGTCCAGGAACCGCCGCCGCTTTGATCGCCTTCTATTCCCAGGACTTTTTGCGCCTGAAGAAAGCGCAGGGTGTGAAATGGAAAGAGCACCCCACGCACGTGCCACGGATTGATGAAACAGGCGGCCGACTGCACGACCAGCGCCCAAGCGAGCCGCTTGGCGTCGGACGCGCGCTGCACTCCGAGTTCCGGCTTCCGAAGAGACGTCGTCCTTTGTAGCAATGCTCCGGCCAAAAAGGACGCCGTCAGCATCAGTCCAACGAGAAAATAGAAACTGACGTTCGTCCACGCGGCTTGCAATCCGCCCAGCACGACAATGCCTCGCCAGCTTCTTGGCCCGCGAATCAGGACCACGAGCATCACCGCCATGATGGCGTATCCCAGGAGTTCCGGCCGAACCGAAAAACGCTCGTAAGCCGTCACCGCCGCGAGCATCCACACCCAAGCCAACCAATGCCATCCTCGTGTCTCCCGCCGGACGATCACAGCAATCGAACCGAAGACGACCGAGAGTAGTGCCCAGCGCATCACGGTGAGGCCGGTCACCCCCCACGCCCGCTCGACCCAGGCCATGACGACCTGCGTGCCCCAATTTCCGTTAATGAACGGCCGAACGATCGCCGGATCGAGGAACGGATCGAAGGTGACGATCCGGCCCGTTTCCAGGAAATACCGACCGTAGGCGATGTGAAAACCGGTGTCGAGACTGGCGAGCTTGAACCACCACAAACTAAGGACCATCGCCCCGACGGCGACGACGGATGCCAGGCTCAGATATTCGTCGAGCGCGACCGTCCTGGCTGAGCGACGATTCATCTTCCTTTGAGAAACTCCAGCGCCGTCCGCGTCCGCTCGCGATACACCTTCGCCTCCGCGTGCTCGGGCATCAGCGATAGCACCTTTTCGAAACACTTCAGCGCCTCGGTGTATTCCCGCCGCGAATCATCGTATCGCCCCTCACGCCCGGCGATATTCCCGAGATTGCCGTAACTCACTCCAAGGTATTGCCAGCCTTCATGGTAATCCGGCGCGAGCCGCACCGCCTCCCGCGAGAGTTCGATCGCCGCGACATGCCAGCCGAGCGAGAGCGGCACGCCCGCGGACAATCCCAGCTCCAGCGCCCTCTGACGGTCCGGCTCCGTGATCGACGCGATCCACGCCTTCGCATCCAAGTCCTTCTCGGATCGTTGATACGACACGATCACCGAGGCGTGTTCGGGAATCCGCCGGGCGAAGATCACTGCGTGTCGATCGAAATAGACCAGCGCCCAATCGGCCGCGTCTGTCGCCAGCTTGCGGATGAGCATCTGTGTATCCGAGCCGCAGTGCAGCAAAGCGACGTTAATGCGGTGTTCTTGGAAAACCGGCTTGTAGTCGATCTCGCCCATCCCCAGCCCATGCGCCGTCGCCAGCGTCCGCTCTTCATAGGCAAAAGTGTTCGTGTCGACGAACAGCTTGAATCGCTCCGGCAGCCAGGGCAATACGCTGCTCGACGCAAAATAGTTGACGTAGAGATTCGGTTGCAACGACGGTTGCGAGGCCAGCCAGCGCGCCCCGTCGATCGGAAAAACCCGTTCGCTGTAACCCGTACCGAACTGCCGCGTGACGCGCCGTTCATCGTAATAAAAACGTCCTTCGACAATCCCATAGGTCCACCAGAGCGATAGGCCCACGCCCGCTATGGATAGAATGTCGCGCAGCCGACGGCCCACAGGCCAAGGGCCGAGGTTCGACAAAGCGCCTGCCACGGCGATCACCGCCAGCGGTGCACCCGCGAGAGCAAACTGTGCGATGTTTCTACGCATCTGCGTGGACATCGCAAGAAGAAGCAGCACAACCAGCATCGCTCCGAGTCGCCCCTGCGCCACGAGCAGCGCGATGCCGAGGATCGCTGCCGGCAGGAGGACGAGATAGGCGTGAATCGTCCTCGCATTGATCGGTTCATCAAAAAAGGAAAACGGCGACTTGAACTCCGAGATCATCGACCAGGCGCTCTCGCCGGACCATCCCTGACCGCCGCCCATGACGTGCCCGCTCCGCAGGTATTCGAGCGTCTTGATTGGAAAGAAGGCTCCCTCGTGGAACCAGGGATTGATGAAACACACGCCGACTTGAAGTACGACGGCGATGAGGAGCAGCCGCACTTGCCGGCGGGCTTCCGTCGCTTCAGAAGACCGACGTCGCACCCACCACCACCAAATCGCCCCGCCGATCAGCCAGAAGCCCGTCAACATCACTCCGACCAGAAAATAACTATGTAGATTCACCCACGCGAGTTGCACAGCGCCGATGGCGACGATGCTCCGCCAGGATTGCGCGCCAACTACGAGCACAAGCAGGATGAGCATCATGCACGCATAGCTGAACAGCTCCGGGCGAAGGCTGAATCGTTCGTACGCCGCGATCGCCGCCAGGAGCCATGCCCCCGCCAGCGCGAGGGGGCTCTTCGTGTGCCGCAAAACGATCCACGCCATCGCGCCAAAGATGACGACGATCAGACCGACGCAGAGCGCGAAAAGCCCTCCAGAGCCTGCCGCCTTTTCCGCGAGGGCCATGACGACCTGGCTGCCCCAGTTGGCGTTGACGAATCGTTTGGCGTTCTCGGGATAAAGAAAGGGATCGACCTCGACAATCCGCCCGGTCGTCAGGAAGTGCCGCCCGTAGGCGAGGTGATACCCCAGATCGATGCTGCCGAGCTTCGTCCACGACAGCGCGAGCACGACCAAACCGGCCCCTATGCACGCGACAATCCCCAGCCTGTCGTGTGAGGAAGCAGCGGCGGCGGTGTCAGGTAACTTCGCGGGAAGTGGCTTCATGACGCTCGTGATGAACAGGCCCGTCCGCCGGGCACGGCGCCTGCGCAGGCACAAACCCTCGGTGCAAGACTGTCACTATATCGGCAAATAGAAAAGGGCCGATCGCCCGCGATTTGCAAGCGATCGACCCTCAATCGCCATCTGAGCCCAAAAAGGGTCTGTCACCGACCCGAAGCGGACGACAGCGTCGGGAACGCCTCGGCTTCCGCTTCTTCCTGAATGATGATGGTCGGTTTGATCAGGATCAGAAGCACCTGATCGTCCTTGACGTTCGAGGTGTTGGAAAAGGCGCGTTTGAGGATAGGAATGCGCGACAGCACGGGTACGCCCGCATCGATGTCGCGTTCGGCCGAGAGTTTCAGCCCGCCGATGAGCAGTGTGCCGCCATCCGGGACGGATACCGTCGTTCGGATCTGCTGCGTCCTCTGCGTCGCCAGTTCGATGAAGCCCGATCCGACCGTTTGGGAGCCGCCGAAGAAGACCGTTCGGAAGTCACCGGTAATCCGCGTAAAAGTCCGCACCGTCATGGTAACGTAGCGGCGATCGGCGGACACCGTCGCCTGTACGTCCAGTGACCGCCCGGTCAACGCCGTCGCCACGTTGGGTAGGAACGCGCCGGCGTTATCGCCGATGATGGGCGTCAGGGCCGCGATGTAGTCTTGCTCGATGAACGACTCAAACGTGGCGCGCTGTCCGTTGAAGAGCACCAGACGCGGCGCGTCCAGATCGCTGGTTCGCTTGTCGACCTGCGTCGCGCGGAGCAAGAAGTCCACCTGGATGTTGTCCAGGAAGCTTCCGAACATTTGGAAGGCCGGCGTGGAATTGCCAAGGCTGCCCAGCGAGCCGGCGATGTTCGTGTCGGACGGCGCCGCCAGGTCCAACGTGTTATTCACGATGGGAATCGGCGTCATGGTACCCGACGCGGGACCGACGTTACCCACTGCGGGAACAAGTCCCGGCTGGCCATACGGCTGGCCGAACGGCTGAATCGGCATACCGATACCCACTCCGCCGGGAGCGCCCGGCGTAAAGCCCAACCGAGTGAACCGCCGCGGCACCAGCACGGGGTTGCCCGTCGCCGGATCGAGGATCGTCGTCCGATCGAAGCCGGCGTTTCCGTTGTTGAGCACGACGTCCAGATCGACGCCGATTTGCTCGAGCCAGTTACGAGCGATCGTGATGTACCGCGCTTCGACGGCGATTTGGAGCGAGCGGGACTGTCGTAGCTGTTTGAGCAGGTCCCGCAACTCGCCGTGCGCCGAAGCCGTCTGGGTAACGATGATCTGCTGATTAAGCGACTGAATCGATCCGACTTGTCCGCCCGCCTCGCGCCAGCTATCCGCATCTATCGTCTGCTGGATGAGCTGGATGATGGGCGTAAGGGCATCGCCTTGTTGGGCTAAATCATCGCCGCCTTGCCCGCCGCCTTGCCCGCCGCCACCGCCGCCGAACAATCCTCCCCCACCACCACCGCCGCCGCCGCCACCGCCGCCGCCTTGGCCGCCTCCGCCCAGGAACCGGCCGCCGCCCAATCCTCCCTGCTGGTTTTGATTCTGGCCGATCTGATTGAGGTTAATCTCTCTGCCGCGGAACGTCGGCACGGTGATGATCAGGTCTTGCACGTTGTAAACGCGCACCACCGTTCGCCGGCTCAGGTCCTCCTTGGTTGAAATCTGAATCACGCCGTCATCAATCTCGTAGGCCAGTTCGGTTTCGCCGCCGCCCAGCTCGTCGAGAATCAGCTTCAACGCTTTCTCGAACGTGACGTTTTGGAGCTTGAGCGTGACTTCCGAAGTCTTGTCGACGTTGGCCACCTCCAACGCGGTCCAATTGGGAACGATGTTCAGGCCCGTGAATTGACGCAGCTTTTCAATGACTTCTTCAAACGGCTGTGCGTCGAATTTCAATTCCGGAGCCACCGTCGTCAGTTTCTTGCGAACCTGGCGATTGCCCTCCGGTTCGGCCGCTTCTTCCGCCCCGGTTCGCTTCGCGGTGATCTCCGGCCAGTTCTTCGGATAGTTGATGTCCTTGTGCCACGGGATGCTGGCCTCCGTGGTCTCCACGAGCAAGTCCTGCGCCTCCCCGGTCAGGTCGTGAGACGCCTGACGATCCCGGATATTCACGGACAAGTCGCCGAGCGTGTCCTTCTTCCAGGCCGCCTGATCGTTTTCGGGGTCGATCGCCAAGACCTGATCGAACACCTGGATCGCGTCGTCGTAGCGTCGCTCTTTTTGAAGCTCGGACGCCTGGTCCATAAGCTGCTCGATTCGCCGGTTCTTTGTAAGCCGTACGTTATCCATGCGCTCTGTTTCGCGCTGTTGCACTTCGAGCTGCTTTTCGCGGATCACACGCTCTTCGTACGATCGCTCCTCATCGTCGACGAACTTCTCCAACTGAGACGACTGATTGCGATAGTCTTCGTACTTGGACGACGGCGCTGCGTAGCGACGATTCAACTCGATCGTCTGCTTGGCCAGGGCCAAGAGTCGTCGGGCCTCGGGGAAATCCTCCGCCAGGACCGCCTTGCGAAGTTTGGATTCCGCGTCGCGATAGGCCTTCTCCGCCTGCTGCCAGAGCAACTCGTGCTCCAGGGCCAATTCTTCGACAATCGAGGGGCGACCGCTTTGGGCCTGCGCGACCGGCGCCGACGGTTTGGCGGAATCCGGCTGGACAGAAGTCGGTGCGGCTTTTGGAGCCGGCGGCTTTGGAGCCGGCTTCGCCTCCTCTTTGGTTTCCTTTTCGGCCTCCTTTTTGGTTGTCTCCTTGGCTTCCTTTTCGCGTTCTCGTGAATCGAGCGCTTTTTGAATTTCTTGCAGGTGCTTGTCGGACTGCTCCTTCAAATCCGCCGGCGCGTATTTGTTGTCCTTGACTTGTTGGAATTGTTTCGTGGCCGCTTCTAGTCGATCGCCCTTCAGCGCCTTCTCGCCTTCGGAGAAGTCATTCCGGGCCGCGGCGATCGCCGCCAGCGCCTTGCTCGTCAGCGACACATAGCGCTGCAATTGGATTTGCTGCGACTCCTGTTCGAAGTCATCCTCCTTCAGCGTCTTGAGGATGGCGTCCGACTCCGTGTACTTGCCGTCGTCGCTGAGTTTGATCGCTTTCGCCAACCGATCCGAAGGAGACGGATCGTCGCCTCGAACGGATGAGATCCCGATCAAAAGCGCCAGCGCTGCCGCGACACACATCGTGTGGATTCGAATCATTGGGAATCTCCTCGTCGCTCCCATTCTCCTCCCTCCCGAGAATGGACCTCAAAGGACCTTGGGGTGAGGTCCTGTTGCTTTGCCGAGCCGTGGAAAAACTGGCGGGCGCAGCCTCTGTTACCTCGGTCCGGACATGGGTTGGGGGGACTTCTAGCGGCACCGTTGTGTGCCCGCCCGGACCTATTACGCCATATTCCTATTAGAATTTACGCCTTTGGCCGCTCCATTGCAAGCCTGAAAACCAGTTTTGGCCTCCTCACCGTCTTGCGTCCGAAATCCACCGAGAGCGCCTGCGGTCGTCGGCTTTTCGGCGCGGGGGAGCCGAATAAGGCTTTCAATCAGCCGATTCCCGGACGACTCCGAAGTCGCGGATCTCTGAGGAGGAAGCCCTGCCTCGTTCGAGAAAACCGGGTATTTTCCAAAATGGGGAAAGGTCCCAATTCAGCAGCCTCTGACGTTTACCGATACAGGAGTGCGGAAACGATACACCTTCGGTGTCGCTTCGAGAGACCGAGGGTAACGGCGCCAAGGGCTCGAAGGACGAAGAGTTGGAAGAGTGCTCCAAGCGGGCGCTCGGGGGAACAACTGCCAATGGCGATCGCAACACAGGTTCAGGAATCACTTCAAGACCAATTACGGCGGCTGTTCGTCAACGCAAAACTGCCCAGCAGCCCGGAGCTGGCCAGCCGAATCCTCGCCTTGGCCAAAGACCCCGACACGGCCATCGAGCAATTCGCCAAAATCATCCAATTGGACAGCGCGTTGGCGGCCCGACTCCTCAAAATGGCGAATGCCGCCTGCATGGCCCTCGTCACCCCGGCCACCACGATCCAACGGGCCGTCTCGGTGCTCGGGCTCGGACGCGTCCGCATGGCCGTGTTAGGCTTCCAACTCGTCGGTCACCTGAACAAACTCGGCGGCAATAAATTCGACATCAAGTCCTATTGGCAACAATCCCTGCTCCGCGCTTGTGTCGGGCGCGAGATCGCCAACGTGTTGCTGCCGGCGCTGGCGGAGGAGGCCTTCCTCGTCGGCTTACTTTGCGACGGCGGAATCCTTCTCCTCGTACAGCTTCTCGGTCCTGAATACTCAGAACTCTACGAATCCGGCCAACTCTCTCCGGCCAGCTTCCATGCCGCTGAGAAAGAACGATTCCCCTACAGTCACGTCGATGCCATCGATGCGATGGCCGCGGAGTGGAATCTGCCTGACATTATCAGAAGGCCCCTCGCCTGGCATCATCGCCCCACAAAATTGAAACCCGGCGCGACCGATGCGGAGCGCCTTTGCGCACTCGCGTACCTGATCGGCTCCCTCTGCTTCACGGAGGATCTCTGCGACGGCCAAGTCCGTGAAGACTTGCACACCTACGCCCAGGAGCAATTTCAGCTCAGTACCGAGGACGTGCGGAAGTGCCTGGCCGCCGCGGGCGAGACCTACAAGCACTCGTCGGAGTTGCTGGGCGACAGTTTGCCGGCCGACCTGGACGTGGCGGATTTGCTCGACGAAGCGAACCGGCTATTGATGGCGGCAGCGGGCGACGCGGAAAACAAAGTCCAAAACGCTGAAGCCCAGCGCGACCAGATCAAAACGGCGCTCGGAGAGTATCGTGAACGGGCGGCGCGGGATCCGCTGACGGGGCTGCTCAACCGCGGGGCGTTGACGGACGCCACGGTTCAGCACCTTACCGCCGCGCGTGATCAAGGCGCGGCGATCACGTGTCTATTTATGGACGTGGACAACTTCAAGAAACTCAACGACGAGTACAGTCATCAGACCGGCGACCTGGTGCTCAAGGCGGTGGCGACGGCGATCCTTCAAGCGGCGGTCAATGCCGGCTCGGTGGGCCGGTATGGCGGAGAGGAAATGGTCTTGGTCATCCCCGGGTTGAGCGCCACCGAGGCCGCGGCCAAGGCACAGCACGCCGTCGAACTCGTGCGGGGCATTGACTACGCAAAATTGGGATTGAAAAAACCGGTGACGTGCAGCGTGGGAAGCATTTGGGGGAAGCCGGATCATTTCGAGAGCGCGGAGGCCCTCTTCGCCGCCGCCGACGAACAGATGTACATCGCCAAGAAGAGCGGCAAGGACCGCAGTTCGTGCAAGGTGCAGGGAGCGCTAGGCTCAGGGACCCAGGCATCGGAGACTCCCGGGAGCGCGGGTGCCAGTTCCGTGTCTGCGAACCACGTGAGGGCGGCGGCGGTCAGCGATGCCGTCGGAAAAGCCAACGCGACCCATCAGGTACCCTCGATTCCCGAAATGTTCCGTCAAATCGCTGAGCGGCTGAATCGCACCAAGGCGTCCATGGATGGCGATATCCGAAAGCAAAGACGGACGGAGATGCTGACGTCCTGCGTGCTTCGGGTGATCGCCGGGCCCAACCTGGAATTGAAGGAAGAGCGCTCGTTCGTCCGCAGCATCTCCACCACGGGCCTCGGCATTCTCACCACTCGGCCGCTGGTCCGCGGCGAGGCCGTCGAGGTGGCGATTCATTCGCAAGGCAAGTCGCTTCTGTACGTTGCCGGCCTGGTCGCCTTTTGCCGGCACGTAGAAGGACCGGTCCACGATATTGGAATCCAACTCACCGCTCACGGGAAGGAGCCGATTTTCTCCTCTAATCCCAAGGCCGCCGTCAACCATTACCGCTGGCTCGCCGAGGCGCTCGGTTCTCGCAATGAGCGCGGCGGCACGGGGCCATAACGCGGTCCTTCGCACTATCGCGTATCACAAGCCTCCCGCTCCTTGACAATTTTCCCCATACAAAAAAGGGGTCCTTCCGGGTATTTCGTGGGTGAATTTTTGAGGTAAAACGGGCGTCCGAG
>CAYMXF010000097.1:0-10837 GCA_964393935.1 uncultured Planctomycetaceae bacterium | reverse complement strand
ACCTGCCGGCCCGATCGGTCGACCCTCAACAGATATGAACCGACATCTACCCGATGACCAGCTTGTTGAGATTGAGATTGCCGCCATGAACGGGATTGGCAAGACCCGACCTTGGCCATGGGGGCTGTCATGCACCAAAGCCGGTGACGTCAGCGCGTTCCACGCCAGGAATGTCGATTTCGACCTCATCGACACGCACTTCTCCCATAGTTTTCGCTGGAACTCATGACAACAGAACGCTTATGCAGGTGCCGTGTTGGGCGGCGGCCGCAGTTCAGCGATCAGCCGTAGGATCTCGGCGAACAGATGCCGTGAGATGGCGACCTCAGCCATCTGGAAGGCGACACAGCGGCCGTGGCTTACCACCTTCTCGCCGATCTTGATCTGCTTTTCGTGCAGGCCCTTCCGTCGCCGTGTAGGTCCAGTTCTGGCACATCCCGGAACTGCTGCCTAGCGCGAGTACCGGCTGCTTGCGGCTCCAAAGCGGACTCCGACAAGCCGTCCCTAGGACGTTTTTATGAGTTCACACCCTGATGTTGCCCCAAGGGACCGGGTGATCGTGACCATCGCCGAGCATCGTTAACCGATTCGCTCTTGCAGGTCGACCAAGCTGTCGAATCGAATTCTCGGTATGCACAACCGCGGCTGAAGCGTTTGGCTTGTCATTTATGCCGCCGCGATCCGACCTCATCCGAGGATAACGCGCACCCTATGAGTCGTGCCGTCATCCATCAACTCGATCCGCAGCGGCCTTTCTGGCACCATTATGCCGTCGAGCTCGGCGCGGGAAACTCCACGGCTGACCCGATGAGGGTTTTCGACCGTGATTTCGTATTGCGCAGAGTGATACTGGAACACAATCTCGAAGCGAGGCCACACCTTCGGCACGCACGGATCGAGCAGCAGCGTCGCTCCCTGCAGACGAAACCCAAGGATCCATTCGAGGCCTGCTCGGTACATCCATCCGGCCGAGCCGGTGTACCACGTCCATCCGCCACGCCCGACATGCGGGGGCGCTGCATAGACGTCGGCGCAGACCACGTATGGCTCCACCTTGTAGCGGTGGGCGTCGGCCGGCGTGCTTGAGTGATTGATGGGGTTTAAGATCGAGAACAGCTCAGCGGCCTTCTCGCCATCACCGAGCATCGCGAAGGCGAGCACCGACCAGATCGCAGCATGAGTATATTGGCCGCCGTTTTCTCGGATGCCGGGCGGATATCCCTTAATGTATCCCGGGTCGAGTGATGTCTGATCGAAGGGCGGGGTGAAGAGCAGGACTAGGCCGTCATCGCGGCGCACCAGATGTTCCTGCATAGCCGCCATGGCGCGCGCGCCGTGCCCGGGATCGGCGGCGCCGGAAATCACACCCCAGGACTGGACGATGGAGTCGATACGGCATTCACTGCTCGTGACCGAACCGAGCGGTGTGCCGTCGTCGAAATAACCGCGCCGGTACCAGCCGCCGTCCCAACCCTCTCGTTCGAGAGAGTTCTGCAGGGCAGTAGCGTGCTGCCGCCAAGTCGCGGCCCGCGCATGTTCGCCGCGATTCTTGGCCAAAGGAGCGAACGCCGAGAGCGCGGCGTGGAGAAACCAGCCGAGCCAGACGCTTTCGCCTTTTCCTTCCTCCCCGACACGGTTCATGCCATCGTTCCAGTCTCCCGTACCGATCAGCGGCAGGCCGTGGCCACCGAGCGAAAGACTCTGGTCAAGAGCCAGAGCGCAGTGTTCGAACAGAGTGGCGTGCTCCTCAGAAATCATCGGCTGAAAATAAGAGTCGTGCTCGCCCGCCTGGAGGGCGGGCCCTTCGAGAAAGGGAACCGTTTCGTCCAACACCCCAAGATCGCCCGTGACCTCGACATATTGAGCGACAGCGTAGGATAACCACACCCGATCATCGGAGACCCGTGTCCTAACCCCTTGGCCCGATCGCGGCAGCCACCAGTGCTGGACGTCGCCCTCGCGGAACTGCCGGGCGGCCGAGCGCAAAAGATGCTCTCGCGTCACCGCCGGCTTGGATACAGCGAGTGCCATCCCGTCTTGGAGCTGGTCGCGGAAGCCGAAAGCGCCGCTCGCCTGGTAGAACGCCGATCGCGCCCATAGGCGACAGGCGAGTGTTTGGTAGAGGAGCCAACGATTGAGCAGGATGTCCATGGACCGATCCGGCGTCTTGACCTGAACCGCGCCGAGGACCTCGTCCCAGTGCCGCGTCACCGCATCCAACACCGCGTCGAGGTCGGTGGTTCGGTAGTGCGTGATGAGGGCCAGCGCTTCCGCCTTCGTCGCCGCCTCGCCTAGACAGAAGACGATCTCCGTCACACCATTCGGTTCAAGCTCGATATGGGTCTGTAGGACGCCACACGGGTCGAGACCCGCGCCGGTCCGATTGGAGAGTGGGGTGTTGCCGGCGAGCGCGGCTGGATGATCGAGCGTGCCGTTCCGGCCCAGGAACTCGGTCCGGTCACTTGTCCACGCCTCCTGCCGTCCTGCGAGGTCGGCAAATGCCACACGCGAACCGAACTCGGGGCGCCAGGAGTTACGCGCGAACATTGCTCCGCTCTCCGCATCGATCTCAGTCACCACGGACGGCGCAGAGGCTCCGCGGGATGCGCCCAACACCCACTCCACATAGGCAGTGACCGAGAGACGCCGGAATCGCCCCGAATTATTTCGGATCTTCAGTCGAGAAATCTTGATCGGGCAATCGAGCGGCACGTATTGCAGAAGCTCGAGCGAGATCCCGTGCGAGGCGTGCTCGAACCGGCTATAGCCTTGGCCGTGCCGAACGACGTAAGACGAGACATCCTCGCGGATCGGGAGAGCCGTCGGACCCCACACGTCTCCACTATCCTCATCGCGCAGATAGATGACTTCACCTGGCTGGTCGCTGACAGGGTCGTTCGACCAAGGGGTGAGCTGATTCTCCCGACTATTGACCGACCATGTGTAACCGCTGCCTTCGACCGAGACCTGGAAGCCGAACGAGGGGTTGGCGATCACGTTGATCCAGGGCGCTGGTGTGCACTGCCCCGTGCCGAGGATCGTCACGTATTCCCGCCCATCGGCGGCGAAACCGCCGAGGCCATTGAAGAACTTCAGATCGGGTAATGCAGGAGTGGACTCCGGCAACCGCCGCGCCGAAAAAGGTCGCCGCGACGGCGCGATGACGGGATTGGGTTCCTTTAGACGTTTGACTTGCTCGGCGAGGCTTCCGCGTCGGCTGAGAAGTACCGCTCGTGCTACTGTTTGGAGGACGCTCCGAACCTCGACTGAAAGCAGGTCGGTGCGCAAGATGAACACCTTTCCTCGCACGCCTTCCCCTGCCGGTGACGCCCGCGACTGGTTTGTCCGAGCCACGATCTCCAGGGCGGCATGTAGATCCTGGATGTAGGACGGAGGCCGCTCGTTCAAAATTACCAGGTCGACGGCCAGCTGCTTCATCCGCCAATATTCATGGGCGCGCAACAGCTGGCGGACGATCTCCAAATCCTCGATCTCGTCGATTCGAATAAGAACGATCGGCAGGTCGCCGGAGATTCCATGGGGCCAAAGGACCGACGGCGCGAAGCCGCTTCGTTTCAGAATCTCCGGAGACGGCCGCAACGTCGGGTCGGAATAGAGCACCCGATTGGCGAGACGTTGAAAGAGGTGTGCCTCGTCGGAAGAGATATCGAGATGGCGGAGCTGTACCTGTGCTTGCGTCCACGCCAGGGTCATCGCGCGCTCGTAGGCTGTCGCGTCGTGGTGCTTGTCGGCCAGGTCGAGCGCTTTGCTGCGCGATGGCGCGATCAGCGTCCAAAACGCGATGCGCACCGTGGTCCCAGGCGGAAGCCGCATGCGGTAGCGAAGACTAAAGATCGGATCGAGTACGGTACCCACCGTGTTGGAGAGCGGCTGGCCGTCGATCATGGACATTGGAGTCCGAATCCCGCGCCCGCGCCCGATAAAGCGCGCCCGGTCGGTCTCGAACTGCACATCGCCCACGGTCTCGCCTTCCACGACGGCGAGATGCGCCGCCCAGATTTCAGGCTCGCCGGGTGACCGCCGACGCCGCGTAGCCAAAAGGGTGCCGACGTCGGCGACAAACTCCGTTTGCACGAACAGCTTGGAGAAGGCTGGATGCGCCGCGTCGTCCTCCTGAGGCGCCAATACGACCTCGGCGTAGGAGGTCAGTTCGATCTCCCGGGGCTGACGTCCGAGATTAGATATTGAAACACGGCGAACCTCGGCGTCGTCCTCTGGCGAAACTGCCACTTCGAGGGTCGTTGTGATCGTTCCATCGCGCCTCAGAATTTCGGCACGATCTTCTGAGAAAGTGACCTCGTAACTATCCGGCTCGGCCCCGCTCGGCTGGTATCCCGCCGACCACACGTCGCCGCTTCGTGCATCGCGGAGAAAGACGTACGATCCCCAGGAATCGCAGGTGACATCCTCCCGCCACCGCGTGACCGCCAGATCTCGCCAGCGGCTGTATCCTGAGCCCGCGCTGGTAATCATCACCGCGTATTTGCCGTTCGAGAGAAGGTGCGTGCGGGGAACGGAGTCGTGCGGCGATTGGAATCGGCGCAGCATCGGCGGAACGAGCTCGCGGACGTTGGCGACCGCCATCACCTCGTCGATTCGGGGGCGAGCAACGGCGACATCGCGCGGCGGTCGCTCCTGCAGCAAGAGCTCCGTTGCCTGGATGATTGGCTCGGCGTGAAAACGCGCGCGCATTTTACCGCCTTGGAGGGCGTTGGCGATGGCGACCACGGTCATCCCTTGGTGGTGCGCCATGTAAGCGCGAACGACGGCTACGTCCTTTCCCGCGGGCAGACGCGAGGAGGTGTAATCAAGAGCCTCGTACCAGCCATATTTCCCACGGCCGCCGGCGGCAGTCAGACGGGAGAAGTTCTGCGCCGCGGCCTCCGGATCGACCATTGCTCCCAACGCTGTCGCGTAGGGGGCAATGACGGCGTTCTCGATGAGACCGCGCTGCAGACCTAGACCCGGGATCCCGAAGTTCGAGTACTGGTAGGTGAACTCCAGATCACGTACGTTGTAAGCAGATTCCGAGACGCCCCACGGCACACCGAGCTCGGCACCGTATTTTATCTGCCGCCGGACGACCAGGCGGGCCGTTTGATCGAGCACGCTGCCGACCGGTGCACGCATCACCAGCGACGGCATCAGATACTCGAACATTGATCCCGACCACGAGATGAGTGCCGAACCGTGATCGACGGGCGTGAGGGCTCGCCCGAGCCGAAACCAGTGTCGGGCCGGCACGTCTCCCTTGGCAATCGCGACAAAACTCGCAAGGCGCGCCTCCGAGGCGAGCAGATCGTAACAGTTCGGGTCGAGAGATCCCTCGTCGACCCGGTATCCGAGCGAGAGCAGGTGACGCGTGGGGTCCAAAAGAAAATCGAACTCCATTGCCGTGAACATCGTCTGCGCGAGATCGCCGAGCACGGCAATGCGTCGATCGAGCGATCGGGCGGTACGAGCGGATCGCTCGAGCGCTTCGACCAGCGCGTCCGAGCGCGCAAGCGCATGTTCTCTTCCGTTGGTTTGCGCTGCGAGCTCAGCTCGCCGGATCGCCAGGGCCCGGACGGCCGCCTCGCAGCGGTCCGGCAGATCGGCCAGGGTCGGAATCGTGTCGAAGAAACGCTCCAACGTTTCCCCCGGATGGCCGTTCCCATCCATCGTCGTCGCTGTGACGAGCCCGCTATCACTCGCGATGAGACTCGCCCAAGGCATCAGCCAGTCGAGGTCGCGCTGGTGGCTCCGTATCGATGCGCGCACAGCCTCCGCCCAGGTCAACAGGTCGGCGCTATCGCTGTCGCCAAGTTCCTTGGCCAAAATTCGCGCGATATCGGTGACGCTGTCGGCGTGAAGCGCAAGCTCCGCCAACTGTCGGGCGATGCCTGCCGGGGTTGTGGAAACCCGTCGAAGCGATGCGGATAGAACGTCGAGTGCGTCATCCAACTGCTTTCGGGTCACCGTTTGCGCTCGTTGGTCGTCGGGAAGTACACGCAGGGACTCGCGGGTGAGCGCCAGCGCGTCGCCGATGCCGGCAGCCCAGTTCGGAGCCGTCACGGGATCGCTGATTGTCTCGCGACAGGCATTTGAAAGAGCGATCAGGTGGCCGGCGAGATTTCCACTATCCACCGAGGAGACGTATTTCGGGTCCAATGGGCGAAGGTCGCGCGTTCCGTACCAGTTGTAAAAATGCCCGCGGAACCGCTCAAGGGTGCTCATCGTCCTGAACGTCGCTTCGAGCCGCTGCACGGTCTCGAGCGTTCCCAGCCAGCCAAAATCGCGGGCGGCGGTCAGCGACAGAAGATACACGCCGAGGTTCGTAGGAGACGTCCGATGAGCAAGGATTGGTTTCGGCTCTTCCTGGAAGTTGTCGGGAGGAAGCATATGATCCTCCGTCGTGACGAAGGTCTCGAAGAAGCGCCAAGTGCGGCGCGCGATGAGGCGTAGCGATTCTGCGTCTTCGGCGGAGGCCGGCTTATGGACCGCCACGGCCGGCGGCAGGCTCGTCCACCGCGCGACGGCTGGCGACAGTAGCCACAGGATTACGAACGGAGCCGCGACCGGCCAAGAGTCTGGCTTGGCCCACACGACGAGGATTGCTGCCAAAACGGCGAGACCGACACTACCAGCCATCTGGCGGTAGAACCCGCCCAAATCGAGCCGGGGGCCGACCTTTGCCTGCGCGGCGGTGACCCATTCGAGTAGCATCCGATGTGAAACGAACAGGCGAAACAGCGTCCGCGCGATGGCGTCAACCATCAACCAGGCCTGATGCGCTAAAAGCGTGACGACGAGCGCGATTTGTAACAGCGCGGTCTTGAGATCCACTCCGACCGCGCGAACGTGGGTCCGCTTCGAGATTCCGAGCCGTCGCGGCACGACCCCCACGAGAAAGGGCAGGAGAGCGGGCATCGCGATCGTCGCGAGGACGAACCCGCTCCAGACCTGGGCGGAGGCGAAAGGCAGAGTCCATCCACCCATCAGTGCGACGATGGCGGCTGGCGCTGACAGCGATCGACGCAGATTGTCGATCATCTTCCACCGACCAATCAGCGGGACTGCAGCTACGTCCGGATCGCCCTTCGAGGACCATCCACGACCCAGGATCCAGGGCAGCAACTGCCAATCACCGCGCGCCCACCGATGCTGACGAGCCGCGGCAACGTCGTAGCGTGATGGATACTCCTCGACGACCTCGATGTCGGAGATCAGCCCGGCTCGAGCGAAGATTCCCTCGAGCAGGTCGTGACTGAGGAGCGTGCTCTCGGGGATCCGTTCTTCGAGAGCGGCCTCGAAGACGTCTACATCGTAGATTCCCTTTCCGGAGTACGAACCTTCGCCGAAAAGATCTTGGTACACGTCTGAGACGGCAAACGCATATGGGTCCAAGCCGCTCGCACTCGAGAAGACGCGTTGATACAGCGATCCCTCGCGACCAGTCGGCAATGACGGCGTGACGCGCGGCTGAAGCACAGCGTGTCCTTCGAGCACGCGCCTGGTGCGAGGATCGAGCGTCGGACGGTTCAGCGGGTGAGCCATCTTCCCAACCAGCCGCTTGGCGGCTCCCCTTGGTAGCCGCGTATCGCCGTCAAGGGTGATGACGTAGCGGACGTTGGAGGGCACGACGGGAGGGCGGCCGCCGAACGTCAGGAAGCTCGTGTCGACCGCGCCGCGAAGCAATCGATTAAGCTCGTGCAGCTTCCCGCGCTTGCGTTCCCACCCGATCCACTTTCCCTGCCCCTCGTTCCAGATACGTCGACGATGGAGCAGGAAGAATCGTTCGCCATCCGGCGCAGGGCCGTAGCGTCGATTCAAATGCGCGATTCCTTCCACAGCCACGCCGAGAAGCTCGTCGTCACCCTGCGCACTCTCCGTGTCGGAGTCTGTCCAATCCGAAAGCAGAGTGAAGCGGAGCTCACCATCATGACTTGCCAGATAATGAACCTCCAGGTGCTCAATCTGCTTCTCGAGCGCAGATCGAGTCGTCAGAAGTGTGGGTACGACGATCATCGTGCGCAGGCCTGACGGCACGCCGTCGCGAAGCTCCAAACCTGGCAGGATCGTCGCGCCGAACCGATTCGTGGCGCCGCGGTTCACCAACGCTATTGCCACGTCGGACGCCGGTATCAGTGCGACGAGCGCAAGGAGGCAGAGAGCCCACGTGTTTCCAGGCTCCGCCCCCCAATACAACGCCAAGGCGACAATGATCACGCTTATGACCGCGATAACCCCAAGGTAGCCGGCGATCCCGATAACCGAATTCGCGCGAGCGAGCCATCCCCTCACTGGAACGCGAAATCCGAGCTCCTTCTCGAAGGTCCGGCGGCCTTTGGCGATAAGGTAGTAACCGGGGTCTCGCTCGCGAGCTGGGGTCGTGTCGCCGTCGTTTTGCGGATCGTCCCCTGCACGTTTTGCGGCCTGAAGTGCGAGCCGTGCGACTTCAAGCTCCGAGTGCATCGAGCCGTGCGCCAGCTCTTCGATCGCGCGCCGATAGAGATCCCGCGTCGGAAAGTCCATTTCGGCAAAGTCGCTGCCAGGGCGCAACGTCGCATCGACAAGACTAATACGTTCGAACAGCTCCGGCCAATCGACAGCAGATATGAGGCGCATGCTCATGATGATATTGCGGACCGTTACGTTATTTGCCCCCTGGCTCTGGTGCTCTTCTCGGACGATCTCGTCGGCTGATGTTCCTTGGGCTGTCAGGCGTTCATCCAACCACAAGAGAGCCGGCGTCACTTTGGGATCTTGATCGCGGAGCCGCTGAACCAGTTGGACCGCGAACGCCGTCGGCAACGGTGTCTGGCTCAGACGGCCAAAGATCGTCTCCACCGGTTCAGCTTTCCGGCGGTCAACTTCCAAAAGGCGATCGGCCAAAATGTCAGCCTCTCGGCGCGCCGCTCGACGAACGACGATCCGTTCAGCCAAGCGCCGCAAATTTTCTACGAGCACAATCCGCAGCGTGATGGCGATCGCCCATAGTTCGCCGATCGTGAGCGGCTGTATGCGCTGATAGGCGTGCACAAACCGACACAGCATCTCCGAGTCGAACCGGCTGTCGGTATGAGCAACGAATGCCCAAGCCAGACCGAACACACGCGGATAACCCGCTAATGGCCCGTCCGCGAGTTTCGGCAATTGGCGGTAAAATGCCGGCGGGAGATCGTCTTTTATCTCACGGATCTGCTCCTCGACGATGTGAAAGTTGTCGACTAACCACTCGGCGGCCGGGGTAATCGGATCGTCATCGCGGGTCGCCTTGGCGATGGCGCGATACGCTTCGAGCAGAACCCTGCCGTTGTCTCGGAGGCGTGTTGTAAGCGGTCGACCGACCCCAGGTCTCGGCGTGATGCGTTGTGCGACCGCGAGGCTCTCGGCATCCTGCTCGAGGCGCTCGATGCTGAAGAGTTCCGCGCGGATCGGCGCTTCGGTCGCCCAAGGGGAGGTCACTGACGGGCGGTTGGTGGCTCGAAACATGGGCGACTTCAATTTTGCCTTTCCAATCGGCGAGTGCGCCGAGATCGAATCGCTTGGCGGGATCATTATTGGCCGATATGCGCTGAAGACAATCTGGCCCAGCGGCTCGGTTATCCGTCGAGAAGACGGCCGCGCGATGAGGAGGCAGGTGATCGTCGCGAGCGCCAGCATCCGCACGCCACGATCGCCGCCTGGCATGCCCCACACGAATGCGAAGAGGCCAACACCGGCTTGGGATTGAGCCGCTTGGCAAACGGCATCGAAGTCGCAGTCTTATCGTCAACCTATTGAACGACGAGGGCCGTCGACGGAAGCATTCACCTTAGCATAATGAAGCCCAATGAGCCGGCCCAAAGAAAGGCACCGGTCCCGAATTGGCGCGTAGTCCATCGGGAAACCGACCGCGCCTGATTGCGCCGGACTGCTGACATCGTGAAGATATATCGCGGCGGGGTTGCTGCGCCCACCGCCACATTGCGGTGTTGGTAAAATCGAGGCACGCAACGTCATCCCGCTGAAGCTCGTTAGCTCCCGGCGATCGCGACAGAGTCAATCGGATAACCGGGTGAGGTCTTCTAGCGCACTCGCGATAAGTTTTTGGCGGCGCGGATCCTGAGCGTCCGGTGTCGCGGCGAATAGTTGGATAAGATATCGCGCCTTCGCTACGGCCTCCGGGCACGTCGTTGCCGACGCGGCGAGAAGAAAACTCTCGAATTCTTCTCAGCGATGGCGCAAGACCGCTTGATTGGCCTGCGGAATCTTCAGAAATATGAGTTTATTTTCGCTCAATGCGACATTGCCGTGAGACGGGTCGCCGATCTCCCGGACCGGCGATTGTCACGTCTTGCCAGCCTGCTGCCGCTGGATAACACCGAGCACCCTGATCCAGGACTTCGCCTGCGCGGCCTGCCCGGCGAGCGCCGCTGCACGGGCATTGTCCCGCGCCACGGTAGCGGCCGCCGTCCCGTGCACCTCGATCATGTCGCGGGTGAGCGTTTCTTCGTCGCGACCATCGGTCATCATCATCACCTCGTCGATAGGGCTATGTTCAACGGCGCATGGCGTTTCGATTCGGCCTCCCAAGATTCAATTGCACTCCTCTCGCCACTGAGGTTTCTTCATCTCGACGTTGAATTCGCAAGCAATGCGTGCTGAGGGACCGGGCTGAAAGGTGGGCAAGGACCATCGCGTTTCCCGTCTTCAAGGAGAGGCGATGCCCTTTCCATGGCGGGGCCGGTGCGGCTGGAAGCTTAGAAGTCCATGTTGCCGCCGCCCATGCCGCCGCCACCGCCCGGCGCCGCATCCTTCTTCTCCGGCCGTTCGGCCACCATCGCCTCGGTGG
>CAYMXF010000096.1:5695-10888 GCA_964393935.1 uncultured Planctomycetaceae bacterium | reverse complement strand
GCCCGCGTGGTCGCCATGAAGATCGCCGGGGAAATCCGTTCGGCGAACGGCTTCTTGGGTAAGACGCCCGGCGTAAGCGGTAAGGATCGCATGATTACGCTCCAGACCGTCGTTCTGCCGGACAAGGCGCTGTTCCATCGGCGCAAGATCCAGGACACGCCGCCGCCCGCCGAGAGCGACATTCGACAGGTGCAATACTATCTCGCTTACGACCAGGACCAGTCTTATTCCTATCCCGACGGGACCGTCGGCCCGGCGCCGCTGGGCCTGGTTCGCAGAGAGATCAAGACGCTCAACCAGAAGATCATTAGCGAAGACCGAACCGAATCCGTCGATCTCGACCTGTTCGCGGCGGAAATGAAATATCTCCGCTTCCGCTACTTCGACGGCGTCGAGTGGATCGACAAGTGGGACGTCGGCGATACGGGAGGCGGCATGGGCAATTCGTTGCCGCAGGCGATCGAAATCACCGTGGGCTACGCGGCGTTGCCCCCCAAGGATGACAAACAACTCGATCTTGAGAACAAGGACGTGCTCCCTTCGCTGCCGGAGCCCTATTCGTCGGATACGTGCACCATCCAGATCCGGTTGACCCAGGCCGACACGTTCTTCGGCTCTCGCCTGATGCGCGCTCAACAAGAACCCTCGAAAGAAGAGGCCGCCGCGGCCGCCGCTGCCGGAGGAGGAGCAAAATGAAGCACTTCTCCAGGGGTCCATGGTGGATGAACAACCCAGAGACCATTTCCCGCCACGGTCTCATCCTCATCGTCATCCTCCTCATGATCGCGTTGCTCTCGTTGCTGGCGGCCGGCTTCACCTTCATGGTTCAGGCGAACTTGAAAGCCGCGGTCGCCTATCATGACCAGTTTCAGGCCCGGATGGCCGCCGAAAGCGGCGTCCAGTGCGCCGTCACCATCCTTCGCGCGGCGCGCAACGATTCCGGCGCGTGGTACGACAACCCCGATCGATTCAAAGCGATCGTCGTAGCCGGCGCGCCGCGTCAGGCCGATCCCGTCGAGAAGAACAACTCCGATCAGTATGATCCCAACGCGCCCCAGGCCTGGCGCTTCAACGTCGTCGCGCCGAATTACGACAATCCCTCGACCGTCCGGTACGGTCTGACCGACGAGTGCTCGAAGCTCGATCTCAACCGCGCGACCCAGTCGCAGCTTCGCCGCCTTTTTGAAACGGTCATTCCCCAGGAAACGACGGACCCGGTCGACGTGAACGTTCTCGTGGAGTCGCTGCTCGACTGGCGCGAACAGGGCCCCACGACTCGGCCCAGCGGCGCCAAGGACGACTATTACAATTCGCTGAACCCCTCGTACCGGTGCAAAGGCGCGCCCTTTTCCACGATCGAGGAGTTGCTGCTCGTCCGGGGCTTTTCCGCATGGGTCGTCTTCGGTGAGGACTACAACCGCAACGGACTGCTCGACCCCAACGAGGACGACGGCGACGCCTCCTTTCCGCCGGACAACGCCGACGGCGTTCTCTACGCGGGCGTCTCGCCGTACTTCACGCTCTGGTCGCGGGAGATGAACGTCTCGAAGGACAACCGCGCGCGCATCAACCTGAACCTGAACATGAAAGACGCGCAGAAATTGCAGGACGCGCTCTCACAAGAGTTCAAGGCCGAGATTGTCAGCTATGTTATGGAGCTTCGCGGCGCGGGCCAGGCCTTTAACAGTGTTATGAATCTGCTTCCGGCTCCGCCCCCTCCGCCGGAAGAAGAAGAGCCCTCCACCACCCAGCCCGCGACGAGTCAGCCCGGACAAGTTGATTCCAGCACGACCCAGCCGACTACGCAGGAAGCGCTCGGAATGGACGAGGGATCGCGCCAGCCTTCTTCCGATCTAGATCAGGCGCGCGGCGCGTCCGAAAAAAAGCCGAAGGCCAAGCAGCCGGTCTACCAGAACCTGACGGCGACGATTCCGCCCGGAACCTATCAAGACCTGCCGCTGATCCTCGATCGGCTTACGGTCCAGCCGGTCCCGTTGTTCACCGGCCGCATCAACGTCAGCACGGCTCCGAAGCCCGTCTTGGCGATGATCGACGGTCTGACCGACGAGGAGCTGGATGCGATGGTGGCGGCGCGGCGCGAACTGACGCCCGAGGAGCGGGCGACCCCGGCCTGGTTATTGACGCGGAGCGTCATCGATGAAAACAAGTTCCGTCAAATCTTGGACAAGCTCGCGATGGGCTCGTCCGTCTTCCGCATCGAATCGGTCGGCTACGCCGATCACGTCGGCGTCGTGGAGCGGATCAACGTCGTTCTCGAAATGCGCGGGCCGGTCCCGCAAGTGCTCTACGATCGCAATCTCGGCAGTCTGGGCGTCGCCTATCGGCCGCACGCCGAGGAGTCTCGCGGCGTGCGCGATGGCGCGAACTAGGGCGAAAGTTGCGGCGGGCAAAGCCCGCCCTACGCGGATGGGCGATTGATGTTGGGCGGCAAAAACATTCTGGCGCTGGAATGGAACCGCAAGGACCTGCGCATGGTCGTCCTGCGCCCCAAAGGCGCCGGCGTCGAGCTGATCAAGGCCGTCTCCGTCCCGATCCCCGCCGAAGTTCGCATGGAAGAGGCCGATGCGCTCGGCGCCTTCATCCGCGCGGCGATGCGCAGCGCCGACCTCGGCGCGAAGCGGGCGTTGCTCTCCATCCCGCGCGATCAGGTCGTGCTCAATACGCTGAGCCTGCCGCCGACGCCCGCCGAAGAGCTGGCCTCCATCGTGCAGTTCCAGGTCGTCAAAGAGCTTCCCTTCCCGGCCGAACAGGCCACGCTCGATTTCGCCGTCTGCGGCGCCTTCGATCCCAAGCTCCCCAGCAGCGTACTCGTGGCGGCGGTGCGCAACGAAGACCTCGATTTTTACCGAAAGGTCGCGGCGGCGGCGGAACTGGCCGTCGAGCGCATCGGGCTGCGGCCCTATTCCAACCTGCTCGCCATGGCCGCCAATTGGCCGGACATGGTCGACAAAACCGTGCTCCTCGTCGAGGTCGGCCCGCAACTCACGGAGATCGACATCATCAAGAGCGGCGTCCTGGCGTTTTCCCGCGCTGCTTCCGTCGCCCTGCCCGACTTCGGAGGCGCTTCCGGCGTAACGCTCACGGACAGCCGGATCAGCGCCTCGCCGCTGGCCGACCGAGAGCCCGACGAACTGGCTCATCGGGCCGTCTCCGACCTGATGGTCGACATCATCCATTCGTTCGAGGCCTATCGCGCCACCGATCCCGCCGTCAGCGTCGATCAGATCGTCGTCTGCGGCGCGTCGGGACTCGAACCGCAACTGGCCCAGGCCCTGGCCGCGCGGTTCGCCGCGCGCGCCGAACTCTACGCCCCGCATCAGGCCCTCGGTCTGCCCCCGCAACGCGCCCGCGAGCTTCGCGGCTTTTCCGCGACGATCGGCCTGGCCTTGGGCCATGGCGACAAGGGACTGGGCCACTTTGATTTCTTGAGACCGAAGAAGCCCGTCAGCAAGCGGGCCATCCGAATGAAGAAAGTGCCCGTTGCCGTCACGACGGCGGCCCTCTTCCTGGCCTCCGGCATCGTCTTTCACTTCAAGTACGTCTCGCCAAAGCTGGAGCAGGTCGCGAAGCTCAGCGATCAAGTGAACCAAAAGAAAAAGAAGAAGCGAACGATCGAGGATTTCAAGGCGCAGGTGGAGGCTCTGGAGAATTGGGTCGATTCGCAGCAGGTCTGGCCCGAGGTTCTCGTAGCCCTCACGGAAGTCTTCCCCGGAGAAAAGGAGGCCTACGTCACGCGCATCGATTTCGAGACGCGGACGGACTCGAAGACCCAACGACGCACCAGTGCGGCCAAGCTCAAGTTTCGAACCGTCGCGCTGGGCGCCGTCAACAGCCTCAACACCAAGCTCCAGGAAGCCGGTTTCGTCAACGTCGTGCCCGGCAGGGAGACCCAGTCGGACTCGCCCGACGGCTACACCAAGGACACCGGGATCGACGCGATGATTCCGCTGCGTTCGGACATGCATCGCGAACAGGAGTCGAAAAAAGGCGCGGAGGCGCTGCCCGCAAAGTCTTCAGGGAACCCGGCTTCCGGCAAACCGGCGTTACCCGTGAATAACAAGACGAGTGCATCCCCAGCGGGCGCCGCCTCACCGGTCAAACCCGGCCCCACCACACAACCAGCGGCCGGCGCTAAACCCACGGGGGCCACGCCATGAAACCACGGGAGAGAACTCTCGCGATCATCATTGGCGCGGTGGTCGGCTTGGGCGCGATCTATCAGGTCGTGAACCTCTTTTTCATTAGGCCCGTCGCCAAAGCGGATGAGGAAATCGCCGCGTTGGAGAGCGAGAACAACCAGCTCGACGGCATCCTTCGGTCGCGCCGCAATCTGGCGGATCGATGGATCGCGGCCGTCGGACGAACGCTTTCGTTCGATCGCCCGGAGGCGTCCAACCGAATTGCCCAGGGCCTCAAGATCGTGGCGAAGCGCCACGGCTTCGACAATCCCCTCTTTTGGCCCAACAGCACCGGTTCGAAAATCGGCGCCAGGACCGGCATCACCACGGTTTCCTACCGCGTCGCCGCGGAGGGGCCCTACAAGAACGCGATCGCCTTCTTGATGGACATTTACAAAACTCCGTACCTGTGCGAAATCTCTCGTCTCAGTATGGCGCCGATCGCGCGTCCGCGGGGCAACGTGAAGATCGAGTTCACCGTGGAGACGCCGCTCCTGCCGGCGATCGACAAGAAAAAAATACAAGAGGTGGCCAACGCCGCGCCGCTGGCGCTGGAGGATGCTCAAAAGCTCGGTCCCGCGCGCGACGATCTACGGCCCGATGAGGATTTCGCGCTCCTCGCCAGCCGCAACATCTTCCGACCCTATCTCCCGCCGCCGAGCAACGTCGTCATGATCGACAATCAGGATTACAAGACCGTCGTGGTCCGCGCGAAGTTCTTCTGGGAAGGCGAAATCAACCGGCAGACGGTGGACGGCGGCCTCGTCGAGGAAGTCGTAAAGACCGTCCCGAGCAAGAGCAGCCTGGAGATGCGCGGGCTGGGCGACGCCGTCGAGATTCAAGGCACCTACGCCGACGGCAAGACCTTCGGTCCGCAGCGATTGGAGTTCGCCGCGAAAAAAGATTGGTCGTATGCCGTCGCGGTTCATTCTCCCAAGCCGCCGCCGACCGTCGTCGACCTCGCCGTGGACAATCAACATGCCGACGCCGTCGA
>CAYMXF010000096.1:3911-5595 GCA_964393935.1 uncultured Planctomycetaceae bacterium | reverse complement strand
ACCGGGCTGGTGACCTATCACGGACACCAGGAATTGATTGCCGCCGCGGGCCCCAAACAACGTCGGATCTTCACCGCGGGCGCCAAGGACGAGGTGGACGGCGGTACGCTGCTCGGCGTCCATCCGCTCGGAGGCGTCGTCAAGATGCCCAGCGGGAACTATTACATCTATCCCCTCGGCAGGAGATTCGCCGAGCGAGTCAAGCTAAGTGCGAAAAAAGATGAGGAATTGGCCTCCGCGATCGATATCTGGTCGCGGCCGGCCACTCCCGAAAACATACCGGGCGAGGGCGAGACCGCAATCGACTCGCCCGACTCTGAGTAGAAGACAGCGGCAACGGTCCGCCGATCCCTCGGGCGATCGGCGGACGCCGCGGAGGCACGATAATGGCGTCAAGAAACTTCGGGTTCTCGATACGAACGCATCGTGCCGTGATGGCCGTAGCGGCGATGTTCGCCATCTTGTTCTCCGCCGGCGGCTTCGCGCAGAAAACCCCGTCTCCCACCACTCGGCCCGCCCGTCCGACGACCCGGCCGGCCAAGCACCCGACCAGTCAACCGTTACGGACCCATCCCGCTCGGCACGACGAATTGAACGCGCTTCGCGAGAAGGCCATGCAATCCCTCGGTCCCGACGGCGGTTATCCCACGACGCTGCCCGCATCCCATCCGCCGCCGGCGAAGAAGGTCACAACGCCGCCGCAACCGCAGCCCGCGTCCGCGAAACCTGCAGCGAAGCAGCCCGGCGCCCAGGCCCCATCGCCTCCGCGTCCGCCGCAGTCACCCGCCCACCCACAAGGAAAGCCGTTGTCCGGTCTTCCGGGCGCCGTCAGGCCCGGCATGACGCCGCCGGCCAATGTCGGCCAAACGCCCGCGACGACCGCTCCCGCGGGGATCGAGAACACGCAGACGACGATGACCTTCACGATCGCGCCCGTCGATCCGGAGTCGCGGACCTATCGATTCGATTACGCCGAGACCCCTTGGACCGACGTCCTCGCGGACTTCTCGCGGATGAGCGGCCTCTCGTTCCTCAATCAGCCCGACCCGCCGATCACGGAAGCGCTCACCTTCCGCAGCCCCAAGGACTTCACCTACAAAGAAGCCCTCGATCAACTCAACGAGCTGCTCGTCGCCCGGCAGATCAACAAGTACGTCATTCAGCGCGAAGAGCGATTTCTGACGATCGATCGCCTGCCGGATGCGATGAAAAAGATTCCGCCGAACCGAATGTTCGCCTCCTTCGATGAGTTGGAGAATGCCCATCTCGGCCAGTACGACGTGGCGCTGGTCAACATGACGACTCCCGAGGGCTGGACGCCCTATGAAATCATCGAAAAGTTTCGCATTTACTTTACCGACACCTACGGAACGCAGGTCAATGGCGATAAGATCGAATTGACGGGCCAGGTGTGGGAGCACTTTCGTTTTCGCGACTTGATCACAACTCAACTCAAAATGACCCAACCGCAGAAAGAGGATCCGCGGCCGATGCTCACGATTCCCATTAAGAACGCCCGCGTCGCCGACCTCCAAACCATGTTGCGGCAGCTTTACCCTTCCGCTCCGCAAACGGCCCCCGGCCGCGGTCCCGGCCCCGGCGTCGACCCCATCATGGATACCGCCAAGAGAATCGACATCATCGCCGACATCAAGAACAACACACTATTCATCAAGGCGCCGGC
>CAYMXF010000096.1:0-3811 GCA_964393935.1 uncultured Planctomycetaceae bacterium | reverse complement strand
CCGTCATTCTCGTCGGCGGCAAGGAAGGCATCGCCAAGGCCGAGGCGATCGTCAAACAATGGGACACCCCCGCCGAGAACCAGGTCACCGAAGTCATCGAACTCAAGAACGCCGACGCATCCGCTCTCGCCGCGACGCTGGGCGGGCTCTTTCCTCCGACGGGCAAGGGCGGAGTGGCGGACCGGATCACCCCGCGCACGAGCACCTCGCTCCTGGTTGTCTGCTCCAAGCAGAGCTTCGACAAGATTCGTGCGCTGGTTGAAAAGCTCGACGTGTCCGCCGACGACGAAGCCAAGGAGCACGTCGTCCAGCCCAAGGCCGTCCAGCCGAGCATCCTTGCCCAAATCCTGCAACAGGCAATCGCGGGTTCGCCGGCGCCGCACGCGCCGATCCCCGGTCAACGCGGCGGCCAACCCGGTCCCGCAAGTCCGGGCGCGCGGTTCATCCCCGACGATGCCACCGGCTTCCTCTTCGTCTATTGCAGCGACAAGGACTGGGAGAAGGCCGAACCGCTGATCAAGACGCTCGACGAGAAGGCCGTCGTGATCGAGCCGAAGCTGCGGAGCTTTCCGCTCAGGCACGCCAGCGCGGCGGACGTCGCCACGATGTTGCGGCAGATGTTCGCCGCATCGCCCTCCGCGCCAGGCAAGACGCAGGGCGGCCCGCAGCAAATCTTCTTCGCCGACACCTACAACAACGCGGTGCAGATATATGCCTCCGACGAATTCCTGGAGAAGATTGCGCCATTCATCGCGCAGCTCGACATCCCGACCGTCGGAGACTTGACCGTCATCAAGCTCGCCCACGCCAAGGCCGAGGCGATCGTGCCGGTCCTCGCCCAGACGTTCCCCGGTTCCGTGGGTTCGCCGCTTCGAGCCGTGAGTCGCGAAGGCGGTCAGCCCGTGCCGCCGCCGTCGCCGGTTTCGCCGGGCGGCGGCAGCGTGCGAATCGTCCCCGAGCCGATCACGAACTCCTTGCTCGTGACCGCGCCCGCCAAGGAACTGGCGCAGATCAAGGAACTCGTCGCCGCGATGGAGAAAGCGGCGGAAGATCAAAAAGCGACTCGCGTCATCCTCACCGCCGAGCATCGGCCCGCCGCCGAACTCGCCGAGACGCTTCGCAGCCTGGCCGGCGCGCCGACGAGGCCCGCCGGAAAGCTCGTGGCCGGTTCCGGCGCCGTCGGCACCTCCACGGGCGGCGAGGCACTCAATATCGTGGCCGCCGGAAACCAGATCATCCTCGACGGCCCGCAGGATCAGGTCGCCCGATCGGTCCAGCTTTTCTCGCAGATCGACGTCCCCTACGAGCAGGCGATCTATCGCAAGTACGCCGTGCAGGATGCGGAGGAGGATGAGAAGAAGCTACGGGCCATGCTCGCCATGAGCGCGGCGTCACCGAAGTCGGAAGGCGGACCCGGTAAGCCCGGCGGCGCGGCCGCGCCGCGGCTGGCGGCGCCCGAAGCGATCCAAATCTATGCCGACACCAATGAGAACACATTGCTCGTCGCGGCCAAGTCCGAGTCCGACTTCAAAATCCTCGAAGGCGTGCTCACGCTCATGTTCGCGGACCCTCGAAAGGTAGATGGCGCGCCGGAGAGCGGCAGCCAGGATTTCTTCATCCTGACGCTCAAGCACAAGGACGCTTTCGACATCTCCTTTACCGTGGAGGACATCCTTAACCCCGACCGCAAGTCCGGCGGCGTCTCCTTGGAGGAAGGGCCGACCAAGAAAACCCTGCTGGTAACCAACTGCCGGCCCGGTCAGCGGGACAAGGTCGAAGATCTCGTCAAGATGTTCGACGTGCCGGACAAGACGCGCCGCAACGGCATCCGAACGATCGATTCCGACAAGATGCCGGCGGAACTGCTCGTGCGTCTGTTGCAACGCAACTACGACAAGCCGCTCAATGTCCTCAACCTCGGTGACGCTGGGCGGGTCCAAGTGATCGACATTCACGAGGGCGAGCCGGCGGAACCCGAGGCGAAGACGGAACAGAAGCCGGGCGCGAAGGCGAATCCGTGCGTACTCCCTGCTTCGCTCCTGCACTCGCTCGCCGCCGTTTCGCTGGGTCAACCCGACGCGGATAATTGCGATGATAAGCCGTTGGAGCCGGCCGTTTGCCCGATCTGCCACCAGAGCCCCTGCGTGCTACCCGCCGAGCTTCTGAAGTCGCTCGATGCCGTCAGCCTGGGAGCGCCGGATGACGAGCCGCGGACGGCGAAAGCGCCGGCGACGACGCAGCCGACCGGCCACAATCATCCGAGAGCGGAGAGGAATCTCGCCGGTCTTCCCGACATCGTGAGAGAGACGACGGACGAGTCGGGTCCCCCGGCCATTTTCGTTGACCCCGATACCGGCAAGGTCATTTTGAAAGGCACGGAAGAACAGCTCGACGATCTTGAAGATATCATTTACGAAATCACGTCCGGCGATCAGCCCATCGTCTTCCGCAAGTTCCCGCTCAAGTACGCGGATGTCACGACCGCCGGCCAACTCCTGGAGACGATCTTCAACCAAGGCCAAGCCGTCGCGGGGGCCAAGAAAGGGTCCCGCGGCGCCCTTCCCATGATTCCCACGCCGCAGCCTGCTCCCGTAGCGCCGCAACCCGGTCAGCCGCCAAAACCCGGCGCCGCTCCCGGTCAGCCCGGCGCTCCGCCACAACAGGTCCAAGCTCCACAAGCCCCGGCTCGAATCAAGGTCATTCCCGACACGCGCACCAGCAGTCTCTTCGTCGCCGCGGCATTGTCGGACATCCCGCTGGTCGTGGACGTGCTCAAACTGATCGATGCGCGGACTACGACGATGACATCCAACATCCGGTTTTTCAAGCTCAAGAACCTCGACGCCACTCAGGTCGTCGAAAACCTCCGCGAGGTCTTGAACGTCCAATCCGGCCCTCGCGGTCGTCGCGGCGGGCCGCCCAATCAGCCGGGTCAGCCGCCGGGCCAACCGGATCAAGGCCAGCAGCCTCAAGTCATTCAGCTTCAGGGCCAACAAGGCCAGCCCGGCCAGGGCGCCACCGTTTCCGCGACCGACAACATCAGCCTGACCGCTGATCCGCAAACCAACTCCATCATCGCCAAGGCCCCGCTGGAATCGCTCGATTTGATCGAGAACCTCATCAAGAAAATGGATGAAAGCGACAATACGATGGCGCAGTCGATGCGCCGCGTTCACCTCGAACATGCCCGCGCAACCGAGATCGCCGCGATCGTCAAGGACGTGACCGCCAAGATGGCGGGGGCGGTCGCCGGCGGGCCGGGGCCGCGAAGCGCCCGCACCAATCCGGGTGTTTCCGTCAACGCCGATTCGCGGACCAACAGCGTGATCCTCGCCGGTCAGGCCAAAGACCTCGATCAGGCGGAAAAGATCATCAAGGACATGGACATCGACGCGGTGGGCGGCGCGATCCGTCAATTCGCGGTCAAGGGCGATCCTTCCACCATCGCCAACGCCCTCAAGTCTCTCTTCGTCGTCGGGCAACAGTCCGACATCATCATCACCGCCGACGCCTCCACCGGGACGGTTCTGGTGAAGGCCCCGGCCCCACAGATGGCCGAGATCGCCGAACAGATCAAGGCCATGGAAGAGAAAGTAGCCGGGAGCACCGGCGTCCGCACGATTCGCCTGACCGTGGCCAACGCCGAGAGTATCGCCGAGAAGATGCAATCCATCTTCGCCGACGCCCGCAATCGCACCGGCGGCAAGCAGAGCATCAGCATCAAGGGCAACAAGTCCAACAGCACGCTCTACGTCAGCGGCGCCGACGACGACATTTTCAAAACCATTGAGACCGTCGCCCACGACATGGA
>CAYMXF010000095.1:0-10909 GCA_964393935.1 uncultured Planctomycetaceae bacterium | reverse complement strand
TCGTCAGCGTCGCCTTCGAGGATGACGCCGTCGCCGACTTCTTCGATGACCAGGTGATGGAGGGCCGGCGTCCGGAACAGTTCGCCAGATTGTGGTGCCACACCCATCCCGGCGACAGCGCGACGCCGAGCTGCACCGATGAGGAGACCTTCGCCCGGGTCTTCGGCCCTTCCGACTGGGCGGTGATGTTCATCCTCGCAAAAGGCGGGCAGACCTATGCCCGGCTGCGCTTCAACACCGGGCCGGGCGGGCATCTCCTGATCCCGGTCGCCGTGGACTACTCCCAACCCTTCGAGGCCAGTGACCATCCGGCGTGGGAGGACGAGTACGACGCGCACATCAATCCGCTGATGGAAACGAAACGCTCGCCCCGCGCCGACATGGGACTGGACTTTACCGATCGCTGGCTGGAAGAGGCCGAGCGGCATGAGCAGCAGCGCTCCGCGGAGTTGGCGGAGGGGATGGAGCTGTTCGGAAACCGGCCGACGGACGAGGAGTATTGGCGATGAAGGATAAGAATCCATTCCAGGATGCGCCGATCATCTTTAGTTACACCCGGGCCCAGGCCATCGAGGATGGTGTCCTGGTGGACCTGACCGAATGGGCCAGGGAGACGGGCTTCAAGATTCCCTTGGCATGTACCGCCACGATTTGGCACCGCTACATCACGCCGCCCGTCGGCACCCGTGAGCAGGGCCAATCCGAACGCGGCCGGGCCCATGACCTGTTGTGGATGCTCTACCTGGCGATCCGGCGAAACAAGTCCAAGGAATTCTCCGAAGACAGGCTCCGCTTCGAGGTGATCTTCCTCCTAGCGCCCAATAAACATGAAACCATCGAACTCACCGCGATCTGCGGGCCCGGCGATCGGGGTGAGCCGGTGCTCACCATCCTCTTGCCGGATGAAGACTAACTGAAAGGAACAACATGAACGATTCCATTGAACGTGATCTCACGGACCGCGATCTCCGCCAGCGCGACATCATCCCGCCCGATCGGCTGGCGGCCTGCCGGGCCACCGTCGTGGGTGTCGGGGCCATCGGCCGGCAGGTTGCCCTGCAACTGGCGGCGATGGGCATCCCGTCGCTGCAACTCATCGACCCGGACACCGTCGAGGCCGTGAACCTCGCGCCGCAGGGCTACCTGGAGGATGACCTTGGCCGACCCAAGGTGACGGCCACGGCGGACCTGTGCCAGCAGATCCATCACCGCCTCGAAACACAGGCGCACCAGGAACGATTCCGCCGCAGCATGGAGATCGGCAACGTGCTCTTTTGCTGCGTGGATTCGATCGAGACCCGGCGACTGATCTGGCAAGGCGTGAAGGACCGCGTGGAGTTCTTCGCGGATGGCCGCATGTCCGCCGAGGTGCTCCGCGTGCTGACCGTTTGCGATGCCGCGTCCTACCGCCACTACCCCACGACGCTCTTTTCCGCCGGCGAGGCCTACGCCGGGGCCTGCACCGCCAAGAGCACGATCTATTGCGCCAACATCGCCGCTGGGATGATGGTCGCCCAGTTCGCCAAGTTCCTGCGCCGGCTGCCAGTGGAGGCGGACATCCAACTGAACCTGCTGTCCACGGAGTTGTGTGTAGGAGCGACGCCCGAACAGGACGCCCCCCGCATGATGGGCTGCGGCTCCTGATCCGCCGCCGGCTGAATTAGAGGAGAATCCAACGATGCTTGATAGATTGGCCCTTTACTGGAGATGCGAGAAATGCGGGATGGACCAGCTCGGTCCGGTGGGCGACCTTCCCGATGTGGGGATCCCCATCTGCGGCGAATGCGGCGACGACATGGCGTTGCAGCAATGCGCGGCCCTGAAGACCGGGTCCGATCACTATCTTCTGCTGGTCCCCGCCCGAGGCATCCCCCACCGGCTAGTGGTGAAAGTCCAGCGGGGATTAGTGACGGAAGTCCAGGGCATTCCCGATGGGATTCTTGTCGAAGTTCGAGACTACGATGCGCCCCAGGACGGCGAATCGAGCCACCGTACGATTGAGAATGACGAGGATGGCGCCTACGTGGCCGAGGAGTACATCGAGTCCGCGGAGGCGGAGAAAGGAGAATCGCGTGATAGGAAGCGTCGCCGGAGAAAAAACCTATGAGGTCGGCGTCTCGCGGCAGTACATCTGCCGCGGCGTCACGACGGTCCGGGCATCGTCCGTCGAGGAGGCCCAGCGGCTGGCCTTGGAAAAGATCGGCAACGTCGAGTTGGCGATGGATGAGCTGGTGGAGGGCGCCGATGGAGTTGATTTCGTGCGCGAGGCTTCGCGTTGATCCAGACATCGAGGTCAATCTGCTGCTGAGTGAGATGGCCATCGCCTAACTGCTACGCCAAAACTTAGAATGCTCCAGTGCATGTTGGAACCAGCCCATTGGTACCGTCGCGCGGTTCCTTGATTGTGCGCGAAGGGCGTCCATTACGTAACAGGTATTGGCTGATAGGGTTAACGCTTACGACACAGGGCCATGGGTCTTGGCTCTGACATGAGAGTGGAGTAACTCCATGCATATAAAAAAGTTCGAAATCGATGTCCGGGCGAACCCCGCTGACCGGCATATGTTTGTGGAAAGATCTGCTCCGATGAGTGCAAACGACCGTTATGCTACGGCTAGCGAAGTTCGAAGGGCTATCACCGGTCTTCAGGATGTAGACTACGCGAGGCTAATGCTCATCGCGCGCTATTTCCACCGAACCCGGGTTCCCGGAGCGGGGACCACGCCGGAGGACTTGCTTCAAACCGCAATCACCAAGACTCTTGACGGCAAGCGAAAGTGGAGCAAAGCCGTGCCAATAAGTAAACATCTCGATCGAGCTATGGAGAGTGAATCAGGCCACTTGCTTGAGAAGCGCCAAAGGCAAGTTACCCTGCCGCTTGCTGCCGCGGCGGGCGAGGCAGACACCGGCACTCCTGCCCCTGATACGGCGGTTTGTATCGCTGATGACCTTGAGCAGGTCCTTCGCCTCTTCGAAGGGGACCGCCTTGCTCTCGATGTGCTCAGACTCAAAGCGGAGGGTCTTTCAGCATCAGCAATCCGGTCCAGCCTCAAGCTGACAGAAACCCAATACGACACTGTTACGCAGGGAATTCGTCGAGTGATTATCAAGTACCTGAGTCAGGGAGGGAACTCCCCATGAAACCTACCGCACAAGACCAATTCAAGACTTCTCGAGCACTTCGTGATCTCATCCTGGAGGTCCCGGAAAATGAATTGTGTGAAGAACTTAGCAAGTGCGGATTGAAATCCGCCGCCTTGGCCGCACGAGGCCGATCGGTAGCGGAGCGCGCTCTCGCCAACACGAGAGAAGAGTCCGCCGAGATCGAGGACTTACATCGCGGTCTGGGAGCCCTGATCCAAATGCTTCGACGCCAAAACAAGCTCTCGGTCGAGGAGCTTGCTTCTCAGGCTCGCATCGACGTTGCTGAACTCCGCAGCATCGAACTCGATTTAAGTTTTGATCCCAATCCTCGAACGATATATCAACTTGAGCAGCATTTCGGCCTGCCTGCACGTTGCCTGGTCATCTTGTCCGGCGCTGCTCACGTTGAAAGTGGTGTGAGGGAAGAAGCTGTCCGATTTGCGGCCAGCGCAAAGGACATTGGCAACCTGAGCCGCGGCGAAAAAAAGCTGCTATACCGCTTTATCAAGTTCCTTGGTGAGTGCACAGACGGATGAAAAACCCCTCAATCGATCCATTCGCGACTCAGGATATCGAAATGCAGGTCGCCAAGGTGCTTCGCGGCCTTGGGAGTCCCGAGCCCCCTCTCGACTTAAGAGAGGTGCGGGAACTCCTCAAGCTGGATAAGCAGTTCTACAGCAGCACGGATACGAGCGCTCTCCAGGAGTTTGTCAGCAAGGTCAAAATCGGTGCCAAGCAACTCGCGCTCCGTCCGACGCTCATTCTTGATGTTGTCCGCAAGGCTGGATTGAAAGCACTCTATCTCCCAGACCGAAAACGCATCCTGATTGATAATGACCTCCCTGACCTGAAGAAACGCCACGCCGAGGGACATGAAATTACGCATAGTATCACGCCTCATCACGCTATCTTTTCATTCGGTGATGACCGGGAAACGATTCGGCAATCATGCCACGAGAGGCTTGAAGCGGAGGCAAATTTCGGTTCTGGACGGCTTCTCTTCCTTCAACATCGGTTCTTGAATGAGGCCGGGGGCCTTCCTCGCACAATGGAGTCAGTCCGTAAGCTGTCAAGAAAGTTTGGAAACACCATTACGACAACGTTGTGGCAACTCGTCGAAGACGCCCACGCAGGCGAGCCCATTTTCGGAATCATATCTGTCCACCCTCGCCATCTTTCCGACGACTTCGACCCAAGTGAACCATGTCGATATTTCATCGAGTCTCCTGTATTCCGAGAGCGATTCGGATGCGTCACCGAAGTCGAAGCCTTCGAGGCGGTCCAAACCTATGCAGGATGGGCTCGAGGAGGTCCCTTGGGCGAAGGAGAGATAGTTTTCTATGATAGGAATGGCCATCGCCATCGGTTCCACATGGAAACCTTCTTTAACCGCAAGGAAGCACTCACTCTAGGCGTACACCTCGGGCCGGTTCTCGCCCGCATTGTGGTTCCATAGAAATCCTTCTCTAACGATGTCCGCACGGTCGCCGCTCACCGGCATAGGACATTGAAAGAGCGAATCGCCCGTCCGGCGACGGGCGATCACGGACAAGTCCATACTTACCGCTGTCACGGTGAATGGACGTCTAAAAGGGATTGATAATGCAGACTCAAGAAACAATCGCGACCTCACATTGTCCGGCCGCACCCCGACGGCAGTTCGATTTCGCGGTTGATGCCGAACGGCTCGTTGCGTATTCCGAGGGCGAGACAGCGGAATTGACAGTCCGAGAGGTGCTCGACATGTCGGGCAACCAGCCTGCCGACGACTACTACCTGGTCGAACTCGCGGGGCCTCATCACGAGCGAGTCAAGCACGAGGACTTGAACGAACTCCTCCACATCAAGCCGCACGCTCGTTACGCCGCGGCTCACAAAGGCTGCACGCCTGTGTCGTGAGAAAGGAGCAGGGTCGTGACCATTGGCATCGATCGGATGCTCCAGGATTTCCGCGCGCTTGGACAAGAGGTTGAAGGTCCGTTCACCTCCAATGGCTGGGAATGGGCTGTGGTGCGCGAGTTCCTTGTTCCGGGCGGTCGTTTTGCAGGCAACGTAATCCGCATCGGTGTCCCGGCACCGGCCGATTGGCCGTCGACGCCCCCAGGTGGCTTGTACGTCAGTCCACGTCTTGTTCCTCCGGATCAGATGGCGGGGCTGAGCGTGCATGACCGTGGGAACGAAACGGCGGGGCTTTCCGGCGAATGGCAGTATTGGAGTCGGCCAATTCCGCCCAACACGTGGAAGCCGACAGGCAGCGCTCGTCGGCTGATCACACACTGGAATGCGGTGATGTGCAATGTCAACTAACCTCAGCTCTCACTCTTGTTTCTCGGCAGCAATATCGCACGGCATTCACCGTGCCGCGGCCGATCACTTGTTACGGCATCAGCGATCGGGGGTTTTGCAGGAAGACCTGTGCTTCGCGCTCTGGCGGCCTAGCGTCGGTTCATGCCGAACCACGGCCCTAGTCCACGAGCTCGTCCTTCCTCGGTCGGGCGAGACAATCTTGGCCGGGAACGTCAGCTTTACCGCAGAATACCTAGAACGCGCAAGCGCCGCGGCAGCCGACCGTGACTCAGGCCTGCTCTTGATGCACAGTCATCTTGGGCCGGGGTGGCAAGGGATGAGTCCCGAAGATATTGCTGCCGAGCGTGGAAGAGCCGCCTTCGTATTTGCCTCGACCGGCCATCCACTTGTTGGCATGACACTTGGAACCGATGGCGCATGGAGCGCCCGGTTCTGGCCACGAGTTGCGCCGCGAGAATACGAGTGCATGTGGTGCGAAAACACGCGCATCGTCGGCGAGAAGCTTGACTTGACCTTTCACCCGCATCTGTTGCCGACGCCTCAACGGCGAGAGGAGCAGATACGGACCATAAGCGCTTGGGGGCCGGAGAACCAGGCTCAGTTGATCAGGATCCATGTCTGCGTCGTTGGCCTGGGAAGCGTGGGACGCCTAGTGGTCGAGTGTTTGGCACGAATGGGGATCCAGCGTGCGACATTCATCGACTTTGATCACTTGGGTCGACTGAATCTGGACCGACAAATCGGCGCCTTTCCTGAAGATGCCGATGCGCGCCGATTGAAGGTTGATTTGGCTAAGGAAGGATTCGAGCGAGCCGCCACTTCGGCGAACCCCCATGCAGAGGCTGTCGCGGCGGCTGTCACAGAACCTGACGGTTTCAAGGCGGCCCTCAATTGCGATGCAATCTTTTGCTGCGTAGATCATCCTTGGGGAAGACGTGTTCTGAATCACATCGCTTACGCCCACCTGATTCCTGTTATTGAAGGTGGGATCATTGTGCGAACCCGGAATGGATCGTTTCGAGGTGCGGAGTGGTCATGTCGAACGGCGGGACTAGAACGGCGATGCTTGGCTTGCGCAGGCACGTACGATCCAGGCCTCGTTGACGATGAACGGCGCGGACTTCTCGACGACCCGTCATATATTGCCTCGTTGCCACCGGAGCTTCGGAATCGGGCCAGCCAAAACGTCATTCCCTTTTCAATGAGCCTGGCGGCACATCAAGTTCTTCAATTCTGTGCACTCGTCACAGGCATGCTCGACATGCCCGAACTCGGTGATCAGCGATTTCATTACAACCTCCGCGAGGTCCTTGCTGAGGACCACGACTGCGACGCCGATTGTGAGTTTCCGGCACTCACGGCGAGCGGTGAATCAATCTACCCACTTGGAGCCTTGACCGGACCGCACCCGGCTGCGGAAGTGATCCGGATTAACAGTCCTGGCCGGGACACCGATCACGCCACGTAAAGAATGGATTTGCTGCCGAATCGCGATGGGACAAATCCTCCGGGTTCGCTACCGAATGGCATTAGGATAAGCATTGTTCTCTCACCAAGGCCCATGGGATGTTCAGCCAAGGATACGGCCTGCCGTTGCGTTTGACGCAACGTGGTTCCACGCGGCCGGGCCGGGCCGGATTGCGACAGCGGGCGATGGCCTCCCTGCGAAATCCTCCGGGTTTAAGCAGGCGGCCCGTAATGCGTTGCGCCAGTTGCCGAGGCGCCGCTTGGCTGCCCGTCACCAGGGCTGATTATTCTTACGGATCGCCGAATCATTCATCATCCGATGCTCACGCAACCGCACGAAGCCCTGACTATCCCGCTGCTACCCAACGATCCGAATTGCCGGCACCCGTGCTGCCCCATAGTCTTGCTGCTTGGGTGAAGACCCCAAGCTGCGAAAACCAAATCGACTGACCCATCTACCTGCCGGTCCAATCTTTCGCTGCCCGCTCCGTCCGCTTCAATTCAAAACCAACCGTAAAACATGTTCGAAACAACGATCTAACGCCGGTCCCCCATCCCCCCAAAAATAGGGAGAAAAATATGACCAAAAAAAGGACTTCGCAGGATTGCGATGCATCAAACTTGCCACCATGGCTAAAGTTTTTTTGTGAACGACTCGGTCATCTGGTCGCCCGTCGTTTTTTTGAGATAAACCAAGGGGAAGCTGGACATTCTGCCGAACCGCCCACAGGCGATAAGGCCTCGCCGGCACGAGGTACTGAACGCGACGTCGCACCGTGACGCCGCGGTTTCCGTGCTCACGTGTGCGCGATTCTCAACAACTTCTCGATAGCTCGCAGCTCAGCACATCCCTAACTCATTTCATATGCAGAACTTAGGGGCGTCGTGGCGCGGTGCCCAAAATTTGGTCCCGGCCCCTCGATTTCGTAGACTGATAGTGCTTGAAAAAGCGATCGCCGTGCAGCGCAGCGTTGCCCAAGATGTCAGATCCACAAAAAGCTGCTGATCATCACAACGGCCAAGCCGCTGAACCTGGTAACTCGCGCGAACACGCAACGGAGCAGGTTCGGGATGTCCGCCGAATGGTGAGGGCCAAGCTCTACGGCGAACATTCGTTTCCTTTGACCAACGGGAAAAAAGTTCATGTTTGGAAACGAGACGGCGTATTCCTCGTTCGCGGCAGCGTAGATGAGCAACGCTTCGGAGAATCTCTTGGGTGCGACGAGGAAACCGCAAAGGCACTCCTGTTAGAGATCATCGCGAACATGAATCGGGGAGTGTATCGGCGCCCTACCCATCCTAGTCGCAAGCAACGCCTGCGCCGCCCCGTAGGCAACGCCACGCTCGTGGAGCTTAGTGCAGCATACACTTTTGATGTTCAGCGACGCCGCGGAAAAAAGACTGCACAGAAATACAGGAATCTGCTCAATCACGTTCTCGCGTTTGCGCGCGAGCCGGATGTGGCACGAGCCTACCCGTACGCCGCCAGTATCGACCGGAATTTCGCACTCGGCCTGAGAGAGTTTCTTGCTCGGCGACTCGTGACGCGCAACGGTCGGCGGTCATCGGTTCAGCGGCCCATGGCCAAACGAAGCATCGGCGATATTCTCCAGCGCTTCGGCGATACCTTACGATTCGCGTGCCGCCCGGATACCGCTTTGTTACCGGTAGATTTTGTGAACCCTGTCGAAGGACTGCCTATTGAGCAAGCCCCTCCAAAAGATCCGTTTCGCCACATAACGCTAACCGCTGACCGACGAGCATTGATGGTTCGGCACATGGACCGATGGCAGTTCCTCACGTTGAGCCCTTTGTTTATCCTTCCAGTACGACCTGAAGAATTGACCGGACTTCTGATCGATGACATCGATTGGAAAAACTCAGTGGTCCATTTTGGCACAAGATTCGGCGGCAACGACTTTACCAAAGGTCGCCAAGCGTGGATGCTGCCGTTTCCCCCCGAACTTACGTGGATCCTCTGTGCGGCGGCAGGGTTACGCGGGGGCGGTCCATTGTTCCTCCGACGATCAGTGCTGGAGGGCGGTGCACTATCGTCAATAGATTCGGAGTCAAGTGAAGCACTTGAAGACCGCGTGTCCGAGGCCTTAATCGAGGCCAAGTCCTCGACGGCACAGGACGCCAAACAAGTCGTTCGCAAGTGTTTTCGAGAGGCCGGGGGAATCTGCACCGATGAGCTGCGGCGTGAATTCAGACGACTCTGCGCTGTGGCCAACCTTGGTCGAGACACCAAGCTCTATGGTTGTCGTGAAGCGGTCACAACGGAGCTTGAGCGAACGAACTTGTCGATGCTTCTTCTTCGTTACCTGACGGGCCACTCGTCGACGGATATTATGAACAAATACACGGCATTCGACCTAAGAGAGCTAAAGCGAGGAATTCGTAAGTATTGGAAATCCATCGCACCGTTGCTCAAGGCGATTTCTGATCGGGCGAAGGAGTTGGGGGTTGAATGTCTCCGCGATGTCGCCTAAATTCGAAACGACGCGTGCCCAACAAGCACGGCTTGGGTGTCAAACATCAGTCTGGAAACCCTGGTGCACTTATGGTGCACCGTTGGTACACGCACTTGCTTAGTTGGAATCAGCCGCTTGCCTATAGACGACAGGGGCAAACCGTTGCAAATGTTGTTTCTGTCGTCGATTATGCACCTGAGGGTCGATCGCAACTCCTCGGGAGATGCTCAGGCAAAACGGTCGGCGGAGAATCCCCCCCTCTCCGGTCGCCTGCGGCGAGAGAGCAGGTGAGCAGTAGAGAGTAGGGTAGTAGAGCGGACTGAACGCATGCGCTCTGAAAACGCTCGTTTGGCACGAGGACGATTACCTACGGTCTACTGTTCAGCTGCTCTCCTGCTTCAAGTTGGGCTGCACCCATTTCGCCGCCCCTGCCCGCCTCACGGGCACGTCTGCCCGGCCAGCAGGGCATTCACGATGTCCTGAATGTCCGCGGTATCGAACACGCCGCCGAATGCTAATGGTGAGCGCCAATGCAGCCAGCGGTGTCATGGTTGCCATCCCAGCGCCGCAGGTGCCGCACGGTGCGGATGACATCGGCGGCGAGTCGAGGCAATCAGCCACGCCGTTGCCATTGGCGTCGGTGTCCGCCACGCCGCAGCCGCAGGCGCCTGTCGCCGTCTTGGCCGGGTCGTTCGGGCAACCGTCGTTGCAGTCGAGAGTTCCGTCGCTATCCGAGTCGGTGTCCGGGGTGCCGCAGCCACAGACTCCGGGCTCGGTCTTGGCCGGGTCGTTCGGGCAGCCGTCGCTGCAGTTGAGAGTTCCGTCGCCATCCGAGTCTGTGTCAGGGGTGCCGCAGCCGCAGACCCCCGGAACGATCTTGCCCGGGTCGAGGGGACAGCCGTCGAGGGAGTCTTGCACGCCGTCGCCGTCCGTGTCCACCGCGAAGACGTACGCCGCGCCGGAACTGCCCACACTGTTGTCGGCCTGGTTGCCGTTCACCCCCGTGGCGTTGCTGTCCTCGCCAACCGCCCCGACCACCACGGTGTCGCCCGACACGGCCACCGAGATGCCAAAGAGGTCACCTGCCTCGGTGTTCGACCCCTTGAGGTAGGCCTGCTGGCTCCAAGTCGTGCCGCTGCGGACAAAGACATACGCTGCGCCGGAATCGGCGGCGCTGTCGTCGCCCTGTGTTCCCGTACCGCCGCTGACCGGGGCATTGACCCCCGTGGCGTTGCTGTCCTCGAGATTCGCTCCGACCACGACCGTGTCGCCCGACACGGCCACCGACGAGCCAAATTGGTCAATTGCCCCGGTGTTCGACGCCTTGAGGTAGGCTTGCTGGCTCCAGGTCGTGCCGCCGCGGACGAAGATGTACGCCGCGCCGGAACTGCCCGCGCTGTTGTCGCCCTCGTTGCCGTTCACCCCGGTGGCGTTGCTGGCCTCGCCATTCGCCCCGACCATCACCGTGTCGCCCGACACGGCCGCAGAGACGCCAAAGTTGTCACTTGTCCCGGTGT
>CAYMXF010000094.1:0-10916 GCA_964393935.1 uncultured Planctomycetaceae bacterium | reverse complement strand
GATCAAGGCCCTGGCCGGCGAGTGGAACAGCAAGAGCACCAAGGGCTGGACGGAGACGGAGCGCTACCAAGTCATCGCGGGCGGGTCGGTGGTCATGAACCTGTCGTACGGAGCGCATCCGGGCGAGTGGATGGCGACGATGTTTCACATGGACGGCGAGCACCTGATGCTCACGCACTATTGCATCGCCAAGAACCAGCCGCGCTTGCGGGCCACCGAGTTTTCCGACGACGGGAAGAAAGTGACCTTCACGTTTCAAGACGCGACCAATCTGCCGAGCCGCGACAAGGGGCACATGGACAAGCACGTCATCTACTTCGACGGTCCCGATCGCATGCGCACGCAGTGGACGTGGTATCAGGACGGCAAGGAATCGTGGATGGAAGAGATCGAGCACCGCCGCGCCGAGAAGAAGGCGACGCAAACCAACGGCGGCTCACGCCATCATGGAGATTAATGCGTCGAAGCGGTGGGCCCGCGGTCAAGGACCTGTACGGTCGCGCTGCCGCGGTATTCGACGTTGTCCCGAGTCACGATCAGCACGGAGATGCGGTGCAGGCCCGGCGACTCGAGGATCTTCACGCCGCGCTGCTCGTCGCCGATCCACACGCCGTTGTCCATCCACAGGAAATCCGCGCCGCCGGCCATGTCGCTCGGCAGATCGGCGCTGTAAGCCATATAGTGCGGGCTCGTCCCGATCGCCGGGCCGCCGAGCTTCACATTCACGCGGCGCGCCACGACCGTCGATTGCGGCCTTGCGGATGCGACGTTGTCCAGCGTGGGGTCCTCGGCGCCGGAGGGCGACCGCCCGACCGCTCTCGCCGCGCTGGCGGGCGATCTCGACCCGTTCGCGGGCTCGTACGATCGCGATCCCGCGTTGGCCGGCGTGAAGCGACGTCCCTGTGTATTCGACACAAAGGCCGCCGGCGGCGACATCAGACGCGGTGCGGGTTTGGTCTCCCGAGCGACCGGCTTGCTGGCCGGCTTCGATTCAGCGGGTTTGTCGCGCCGGGCGGAGGCGACCGGCCCGTCCGTTTTTGTCGCACCGCGCGGTTGGGGATTCGCGGCGGGAGCGCTCTGGTTGGGCGGTGCTTCCTTGGCGGCGGGGGGAGCTTTCGTCGTGCTCAACCAGTTTCCCCGCTCTGAAGGCGATGCCGAGGCGAGCTTCGCCGTGCTGGTCGCAGGCGATCCCACGCCGGCCGGAGCGGCGGGCTTGGATGCCTCGCTATGGGGCGTCGGATCATAGGCCGGTTTGCGATCAAACGGGTACTGCTGTCCAGCCGTCGTACTCGCGTAGGTGACCGTCCGGCCGGGCGGGCTGGTCGGGCTCGTAGGCGGGTTGAGATGCGAATCGAAGCGCGTCGGCGGTACGACCGCCGGCGTCGACGGCGTCGAACTCTTGCGCGAAGACAGATCGCGCCGGGCCATGGCCGTCCGGGCAAGTTCCAAACCGATCGGCGGCGACACCTGCGCGAGCAATACCTGAGGTGGTTGGTAATCCGTCATCTGCACCTGCGCGACCGTCTGAGCCGCTTCCACCGGGTGAAGCGGCTCGATTTTCATCTGCTCGGCGAAGAAGGCGGCGGCCGTCTGTGGAATCCGCCGATGGCCCATGTTGTCGATCATCTTGCCGCGCACCGGACGGAAGCCCCGCGCGGTGTACCACGCAACAGCCTCCTCGCTCTCCGCCTTGCAGGCCGGGAAATCGCCGTCGCCGATGAAGATGGCCACCGGCGTCTTGTCGCGATACAGCGGTACCGTCTCCTCCGCCATCAGCTTGGCGCTGAAGTTCGAGAGCCGCGTCGCGATGCACGAGAACCGGCCCGGAAAGCGGTTCGGGAAATAATGCGCCAAGTACCCGCCGCACGACCAGCTCGTTGCCAACACGCGCTTCGGGTCCGCCAACGTGGTCGCGCAGAGGTGGTCCATGATCGCGATCACGTTCCTCTTGTCGTCGAGGACGTAACCGTGCTCGCGCGTCAGCGGATACTCCATGAACGAGTCGCACGTCCGTAGCTCCGGCGCGCACACGATGAAACCGTAGATGTCCGCCTGCTTCTCCCACTCGCGCTCCTGGGGCAGAGCGTTGTCGTACGGCTTCATCCCGTGAAAGGTCATGACCAGCGGCCAGCGCTGGACCTTCGCACCCGGATACCGGCCGTTGTTCTTGACGTAGTCGACCGGCAAATAGAGGTGATACCAGGCCTTGGTGGTCGGTTCCTGAACGTGCGAGTAGAGACCCTCGCCTCGCGGCTGATACACCGCGCAGCCGGTGGTAACGGCTAAGCCCCAGCCTACGACCGCAAGAAGACAAATTCGGGGTATTCGCATCAATGATCGGGTCCGAAAAGCTCGGCCCCGCCTCGTTTGGCTCTCTCGTGGTTTATCGGCTTGGTCCTTCTTGTAACTTACGATTCAGAGCCCGGCGGGGTGTTCATTCCACACATCCTGTTAACAGGCACGTCGCCCCCTCTGGAATCATCGGCGTTCAGGCGATTTTCCCGGACCATCGACCCTTTTCAGTCCCGCAGCCGCGCTTGCAGGGCTAGGTCTCTCAGCCCAAGTGCAGACCGAGCCAACCATCGCATTATAGAACATCCCGGCATCAAAGCCAATTGCCATTTCCCGGTCATAAAACCGGTTAAGCTGTCGCGCCGAACCTTTAGGGTCCGAGGCTTTGCGATAATGGATTCAGTTTCACAGCCCTACGACGCCCTGCCGCAACGATCGACGCGGACCCACATCGCCATGTTCTTTCTAATGGTGGTTTTCGCGGCGGTCGCGCTCTATCGGCCCTCGCTTCGAGCCGAGTTTTTGATCCTCGACGACCCGCAATACACCACCAGCAATCCTTACGTTCTTTATCCAAGTTGGAGCAAATTAGTCGCCTTCTTTACCGAAGTCCTCAAGCCCTCGGTCGTCGCCGGCTACTACCAACCGCTTACGATGGCCTCGCTGATGCTCGATCGCGTCATCGAGGCCCACCTCGCCGGCGCCTACACGCCGCGAATCGATCCCACCCTTTTCCACCTGACCAGCATCCTGCTCCACGGGCTCTGCGCCGGACTCGTGTTCATACTGATCCTCCGGCTTATGGGTTCGCGTTGGATCGCGCTGGCCTGCGCCCTTCTCTTCGCGGTTCATCCACTCAACGTCGAAGTCGTCGCCTGGGTTAGCCAGCGCAAGGCCCTGCTCTCGACGCTTTTTGCCCTGCTCATGCTGCTGGCCTATCTCCGCCACGCCGCGACTCGCCGTCCGGTTTGGCTGTTTCTTACGGCGCTGGCCTTCACCTTGAGCATGCTCTCGAAACCGACCGGTCTTTTTCTGCCGCTGGTCCTCCTGCTCCTGGACGTCTGGCCGCTCCGCCGATGGTCCCTCCTGTCGCTAAAAGAAAAACTGCCCTTGTTCGTCCTCGCCATTCTCGGAGGCTGGATCGCATACGCCTCTCAGACGACCGCGGTTGATTTGTCCGAAGCCGGCCGGCATCGCGGCTTTCTTCTCACCCTGCTTATCGCATGTCACAACTTCGCCTTCTATCTGTGCAAGATCGTCCTGCCCATCCGGCTCTGTCCGCACTACATCATGCCGCTCGAAAACGAGATCACGCCGCTCGCCTGGCCCTTCGCCGCCGGCCTCCTCTTCACCCTCGCGGCGATCGTCGCGTGTATTCGTGCCTATCGCCGCCGGGATCACGCCGTCTGGACCATGCTCGCCGCGCTTCTGCTCTTGCTCGGTCCGACGCTCGGCCCCGTTCGCTTCATGGGCACGATCGCTGCCGATCGCTTTTCTTATCTCCCAATGATCGCAGTGCTGATACTGGTTGCAGACCTCGTCCGCCGGCAGAAAGCGCCGCGGCGCCTCCTCCTCGCCCCGATCGGAGCCCTGGTGATCCCTGCCTTCACTCTAGTCGCCTGGCGACAACAAGCGGTCTGGCAAAACAGTGTGACGTTCTACTCCGCCATCACCGACCGCTTCCCCGACGCCCCCGCCGGACACTACGGTCTCGGCAACGCCTACCTGTCCAAATATGAAGGCTCCTTCGCGGCAGGCGTCAACATCGACGATGTACAACGGTCCACCTGGCTCGACGAAGCGAGCCAGGCGTATCAAAAGACCCTCTCTCTCGATCCCGCCTTTTCGCACGCCTACTACCGAGTCGGCCATATCCTAATCACTCGCGGCCATCCCACCGAGGGCATCAAGATCATCAAGAAGGGCCTCCGTCAACCGAACGCCGATCCCGAAGGATATTTTTTCCTCGGCTTGGCCTACACCCACCTCGGCGCCTATGCCGAGTCGATCCCTCCGTACGAAGAGTGCCTCAAACATCGCCCCTCGTGGATCGAGGTCAGCCTCAACTTGGCCAACGCCTTGCTCCGCACGGGTCGCGCCGCGGAGGCTATTCCGCATTACCAGCGCCTGTATGAATTGAACCCCACCGACCTGGACGGTCTGCAAAACTGGGCCGTCGCGCTGCTGACGATCGGCGACGCCCCCTCCGCCGTCGAAAAATTAAGGGGCGTGGTGGAAATCCGTTCGTCACTCGTCGCCCAACTCGCGGAACCGAAGCCATCGACGCAGGCGGCGAGCCTGGCCGACGCCCGCTACACGCTCGCCGGCGCGCTCGCGCTGATCGGCGATGCGGCCGGGGCGATCGAAAACCTGCGACTCGCGTTGGAAGTGAAGCCCGAGCTTCTAAAACAGGCCGAGCGGAACCGCGCGTTCGCGCCGCTGAAGAACACGGCCGAGTGGAAAAATCTCCGCGATTCGTTTCCCCCACGATAACGAACCGACCGGCGGTTCGCTATTCGCCCCTGGCCCGCGCGTCGCCGTCGTCTCCCGTCGGCTTCGCACTCGGTCCGGCGATCTTCTGTTCCACTTTTTCGCCGATGGCGACCTTGAACTCCTGCCGAAGCGTTTGGGCCTTGCCGCTGCTACCGGCGTGGATGCAATAAACGGCATACCCTTTGAGCGTCGCCTTCTCTTTTGACTTGCCCTTGGACTCGACCTTAAAGCTCACCGTCCGCGCCTCTTGGCTCGTTTCGGACTTGGGGTTGGGAACCTCAAAAAACTCCCGGTCCGGCCGCGCGTTCTTCGACTTCTCCAGCCAGACTCGCAGCGGCTCCGCATGATTGTCCCACGGCGCGCCGTTGGGCCGAAACGTCAAATGGACCTCCATCGTGCCCGCGTGTTTACGATCCGCCGCGCGGACGACCGTCGGCTCGATTTGCACCAGGCCCTCCTTATCCGTCGAAGCCTTGCCCCTCGAAATCGAAGGCGTATGCGGCCCGCTCGGCGATCCGCCGACGGTCAACTCGATCGCGAGCGGCTCGATCGCCAACTCGATGGGCTTCTGACCCCGCCGCACGATCTGGTTTTGCGCTACGGGGATCCAGTCATAAGACGCCCCGCTCAACTCGACCGACGGACCGTACTGACGCAATCGCTGCTGAAAGACGTCGCACGTCGGGGCCAGTCGGGCCGCCTCCTCCCACGCATCGACCGCGGCTTGGAAATCGCCGGCCTGACGCTCCTCCCGCTCATGGCGAATCCGATAGACCACGCCCAACCGGAAGAACGACCAGGCATCTTTCGGGTCCCGATCGATCACCTGGCGATAGACCTTGACGGCCTCTTCGATTTGCGGCGGAAGACCCGACAGCACCAACGCGTCCGCATGGGCGCGGGATTCCCCCGGCATCCTGGCTTCCTCCGCCGTCCGCCGCGTCACGCGCGGATCGGGCAGTACAGCCTCCTCCGGCTCGGACGAATGCTTCTTCTTTTTGGGCGATCGTCGATTGACGAAGCTCTTCTCGATCTTATCGATCGATGGCTGGGCCACGCGGACGACGCCTTCCTCATCGATCCCCACGACCATCGGCACGTGGGTCACGACCGACAGATCGAGCGCGTCGTGCAAAACGGGTTCTTGAATCCCTTTCCACTGCGCAAAAAGCCGGGCGCGATCCGCGTGCTGCTCGTGATCGACGCCTAACACGACGAGTTTCTTGGCGGCCACGAGCGGCTTCATCCGCTCAAACCATCCCGAGACCTGATTCCGGCATTCCGGATTCCACGACGCGAAATGGATCAACAGCACCTTCTGCCCGCGGAGCGACGCCAGCGAGATCGGCCGGTCATGCTCGATCGTCCACAGCGCCAGCGGCGGGTGCGGCTTGCCGACCTTCGGCCGTTCCGGAGGCTCGGCCGCCGACTCCCGCGGCGCCTGCGAAATCGTCAGGAGCAGGATGAGGGCGGCGGGTACTAATCCGGCATGGCTCATGGGTGTCTCACGCTCCGATCAGACAAACGGCGACGGGGCCAATTGTAATGCCGGATGCGTCAAAATCATACCCGCCGCCGGATCGTCGGTGTGGTCAAGTTTGGATCAAGACGCCGTGAGCGAATCGCCCTCAATCCGGCCCTCTCCGAGGGCGAGCGAGACATGGGCAGATCTTGCTACGCTCGACGTGGCCCTGTGGCACTGAGGGGGAGCCCGATCACGGGACGGTGAAGGTGAAGTCGATTCGGAAACCGCCGGGGGCGGCGGCGTCCTGCTCGAAGGTGAAGATCAAGAGGCCGGTGCCGGTGGTCTGGCGGATGTTGGTGCGAGCACAAGTATACTCGTTGCCGGCGGTGAGGGCGAGCCCCTGGGCGTGGCCTTCGGTGGGCTCGGCTTCGAGGGGGTCGCCGAGCGGGGCGGAAGAGAAGTTCACGCCATCGATCAGGGCCCGTTCGTCGGTGATGGAGGCCGCGATCACGGGGTCTTCGCGGTTCAGTTCGATCAGCCGGATCAACTCCGCCCCGCCGACGGAGAAGGTCTTTTTGCAGGGCTGGACGGCCTGGGCGCTGGCGGTGTTGCCCTCGAGCCGAAGCTGACCGAAGTTGGTCGGTAGCGTATCGGTGTCGAGTTGGTCATAGGCACCAAAGGTGAAGATGGCGCGGAAGGGGGTATTGTTGATAAAGCCGACTTGAAGGGCGCGGGGGACCGGAAGCCCCAGCGGGCTGACAAAGTTGCTGGTCGCGGCGGTGTTATTGTAAAGCGCGCTCGGGGTCACGCACGATTGCGGGAGAATGGCGGCCACGACGAGGAGGCCGAGCGCGACAGACCTGCGCGACGAATGTTTGGGACGATGATGGAGAAATGGGTTCATTTCGCGTACTCGCAAGGCAGCCCCCGAAGAGTCTCGCGGACCGGCCGGCTTGGGCGAGGCGACGGTCTTACGACACCCCTCCCTATCATAGATCGGCAGCGTCGCGGAGCGGAGGACAGGGCGATGCGAGTCGCGGCGATCCTTGAAATCCATCCTTGCGGACGGCGTCGGCATTTTTCGCGCGAGGACGCGCAGATTACGGCGGGATCGGCTCGTCCTCGGGGCCGTGATCTACGTGTCGGGCATAAAAATCGAGGATGCCGTCGGTATCCAATGAGTCGAACGCTTTTTGCACGTCCCATGAGATGGCTAGAAACGGTCCCGATGCGGGGAAGGTGGGCATGCCGGTGCAAGGTCCGCTGACGCCGGCATATTGCGCGATGACCATTTTCTTTTCGTTGAAGCGAGGAGATGCGGGCACGGAATCAAAGAGCGCTTGCAAATCCGCAATGAATTCAGCCGAACAGGGGCTTCCGCCGCAATCGTACAATAGCACGACGGTGCCATGTTCGAGGTTGTGCAACCAGACCTCCGTCGCCACCGCGTTGTCATATACTCCGGGAGCGATTGGGGAAACGCCTGCGGCGGAATAATGGGACCCCGATGCCGGCGGATTCGAGCTATAGCAAAGGACGGCGCCGGTGGTGACGTGTGTGCGGCCCTCGTCAGGGACGCAAGTGTCCCCGCTCGGCTCGGGACCGCCATCCGGCGTACCGCGCATCGGGAGTTCAATCGTCTTTGTCACCGTTTCGGTGCCGACAGTCGCCGTCACGTCGAATTTCACCGGATCGTGTTCGCTGGTGTCAGTAAAGGCGGCCTCCTCGCGGGCGGCGGTATCAAATACTTTCACGACGCTCTGGCCTGTACCACCCGTTCCATCGGAAAAGGACCATTGAACCGACGCGCCGGGATCGACGCCGGAGGCGGTGAAAGTGACCGACCAACTGATGGTTTTTGTGGAATCAACCTTTACCCCACAGCCGGTAGGCGTGGCGATGATCGTGAACGGCCCCGGCGGCGCAAAAAAGTTGAGCGAGCCGCAGCTCGACACATTGGAAATCAGTGCGAGAAGCAGGACGCCAACGAAGAGACACGCAGATGGCCGAAATTCGGAACGTCCGAGCGATAGGCTCATAAGAATGACTCCACAGAATAACTATCGGAAATAATAGTCGGGGCGGGCCTTTAGGCGAGGGCGATCCAAGATCATTCGGACCGTGGTTCGCAGGGAAGCGAGCCCTAGCGTCCACCAATGAAGTCTAGTCTTCGCAAACGGAGGGGTCAAACGGGGACCGGCGGGAAATAGGATCGTGAGGTCGTGTTTATGGGCCGCGACCCCGTGCGGCTCGCCGCGGCGTAGCGGCTGATTATGGGCCCATTTCAGGCCAAAGGGTCCTCAAAACAAGGCTTTTGGCAGCCCGCCGGAGGATAGGGTGGATGTCTCATGTCGGCGTCCCATTGGGGCGAAAATGTAAGAGGCGGTTGAAACGTGGAGGCGACGCTCCAACAATCAATAGACAAGGTAAGGGGGGTACTTCTCCGTTCGATTTCAGCGGCACGAACGGTTCATCCTCGCGAGACGGTCCCACCCGTAGATTGGCGCGCCGGATGGCGTCGCGCGGGAAGCCGTGTAGAAGATTCGCAGGTTTCACGCGGATACGCGGGGAGAGAAAAAATGTCGATGATGGCCCGCTCGATTCGATTTTTTTCATGCGGCGTCGCCAGTGCGCTCTTGGTTTTCGCCGGATGCACGGGTGACTTCTTCAAGTACGGAGCCGAGCCAGTTCCAGAAGACGTGAATCGTAATACGGAACTCGACCTGGGGATCGCCGTAACGCACCCCGTGGGCATCGAGACAACGGCGGCAGGCTCCGACGCGTTGATTCAATGGGCTGACATTGCGTCGATCGTCGGCACGGTGGTCCGCGTTCAGGCTCAACGATTGGCCGTCAACGGCAATACGACCCTCCCCAATGCCTTCACGGGACCCGTGATACAACTCATCGGCGACGGGACGCCGGGCTCCGGGCGCGACGCCGTTTCCGACGGAGAAAACGACATCTTTCATTGGGACACGACCGGCGTGCGCATCGGCCGTTATCTTATCACGATCACCATCGAGGCCCCGGACGGCACAAGCCAGACGGTGCTATCGCTCGATCCCGACCGCGGCACGACCGGCGTCGTGAACATCACGACCACTTTGCCCACACCGACGCTGGCCTTCACCGCGCCGGGCGCCGTGGACGTGACAGTGACGACGGGCAATACGACCAATATCACCTGGAACGACAACGGCAGCTCGAACGCCGATGCGCGGCTAACGCTCGGCTTGGATACGGACGACAATCACGAAAACGGGAACGAAGTCATCCTTCTGCGCGACGAACCGCTCAGCGCGGACGGCAATACGGGATCGTTCACGTTCAACTTCCTGGACGCGGACGGCAACGGCGTGGCGGACGGGACGTACACCGTCTTTGCGCGGATCGACGACAACGCTCACGATGTCGTGATCGTCAATGCGACGGGTAAGCTGGTCTTGAATCCGTAGTCGGTCTCCCTTTATCAAGGGTAAAGATGGAGTGTGGAACACGCCCTACTCGTCGCGCGGGAATCGGGTGCTGCGAGACTGCTTGCGCGCTTTGCGAGTCGCCTTTTCGGTTAGGCGCCGTTCCTTTGACGCTTTGGTCGGGCGAGTCTTCTTGCGGACCGCTCGGGGTCGAAGGGCGTCGGCCACGAGGCTAACGAAGCGCGACAGGGCGTCCCGCTGGTTGCCGGACTGCGTCCGCTGACGGCTGCTGCTGATCGAGAGCACGCCGTTCTTATCCAGCCGCGAAGCCAGCTCTTCCTGAACCCGTCGGCGTTGCCAATCTGTCAGCGAGGCGCTTCGGAAGACGTCGAAGCGCAGCGTCGCCTTGGTTGAGAGCTTGTTGACGTTCTGGCCGCCGGGGCCGGGGCTGCGGCTGAAGGTAAAGGCAAGCTCGTCGTCGCGGAGGCTGAGGTGGTCGTTGATGCGGATCATCCGGGCATCATGCCACGATCCGGCCGCCGAGGGAAAGGGCCTCGTCTTAACGTCCTAACGGCGGACGCTACAATCCTCCGCCATGCAGGTTTGTCCACTCGTCTTCGAGCCGGTCTTTCGACCCAAGGTGTGGGGCGGGCGGGATCTGGAACGAATATTGGGCAAGTCGCTGCCGCCGGGGCAAGAGATCGGCGAGAGCTGGGAGTGCGCCGATGTCGAGGGCGGGCAGTCGGTCGTCGCGCGGGGAACGGCCAAGGGTCGGACGTTGCGGGAGCTGGTCGCGGAGTGGGGCACGGCGCTCACGGGTCGGGCGGAGCTTTCCGAGGGGCGGTTCCCTCTGCTCATCAAGTTTCTCGACGCGGCGGATAATCTCAGCATCCAAGTGCATCCGGGTGTTTCGGCGGACGGGCCTTCACCCGGCGAGAAGCACGAGGCGTGGTACGTGCTCGACGCGACGCCTGGCGCGGTCATCTATCGCGGCCTTGCGCCCGGCGTAACAGTGCAACAGCTTCGCGAGGCATGTCTGCGCGATCCGCGAAGTGTGCCGGATTGTCTGGAGAAAGTAAACGTCCGCGCGGGGGAGACGTATTATGTGCCCGGCGGGACGGTGCATGCCCTCGGGGCGGGGGTGGTGGTGGCGGAGGTGCAGACGCCATCCGAGACGACCTTTCGTCTGTATGATTGGGGACGAACGCGGCCGCCAGAGGACGCCGGATTACATGTGGAGGAGGGGCTCG
>CAYMXF010000093.1:0-11279 GCA_964393935.1 uncultured Planctomycetaceae bacterium | reverse complement strand
GGCCTTGAGCGGCGCGCCGGTCAGGCCGACGGCGGAATCGTAGTAGCCGGCCGGTGGGTCGTATTGCGCAAGGACGGGCGGTGCCAATGCAAGAAGCAAGGCCGGGACCCGCCAGAGCCCCCGCCACGGCGAGGTCGTTCCGAGCCGGTGATGAGGTTTGAACATGTGCGCTTCAAAAGCCCCCTACCTAAGGGTTTCGCCTCGGCGTATCACCCATTATACACGTTATCCGATTCTCATTTCGAGCGAATTTGAGACGCCGACGGGACCCTTCACGGGGCGGGATTGGACGTAGCCGCCGCCGCGCGAGTGGGTCGAAAGTTGAATTCAAGAAAAAAAGACCTTGGCTGAATTAGCCTGAATTTCGTGAATTAGGTTCGATTTCAGTGTGAAAACGGGGGTCGGGTGGATGCGATTCAGGTCAAATTCAGGTTGGGAAGTTGAATGATCGCAAGCCATAAGCCTTGAGCCATTGGCCATGAGCCCCTGCGGGGGCGCGGAGTTTCTTGTGCGGAAGATAGCGGAAGAAAGCGGTAGACTTCGGAGCGGGAGGTCTGAAGATCGAATTCGGAATTCAGAACGCGGAATTCGGAATTGAACGCGGGGAACGGCCGAGGGGCTGGGGGCGGATCGGCAGGCGGCTTTTCGTTGTGGTTCTAACATTAGCCTAACAACATAGCGCAGTCCACGGAGGAAGGCAAGTTGGCTTTCGGATTTTTTTGAAGCTGCTTCCAACAGACAAGAAAACGAGCCGGGGGGACCGGAATACGGATGGCGGAAGAGGACGAGATTCGCGCTTCCGACCACCGAGTTGTCTCACTTTGACCGAAACATCTCATAAAGAAGATCGCTGCAGGCGATGAAGCGATCGAGGGCTACGCGAGCGGCGTCGATGGCTCAGCGGCGGCGTGGGTTCCGTCGGAGACGCGCGTGCGGCGCTCTTGGACTATGATGTTCGTTGGCGTTCCGTTGCGCGATACGGCAGGGCTGCCGGCTTGAGTCTTCCGGAGAGAAATTTTTCGAGCGAAGAGCGGGGCAGGCCCCTCCACCCTCTGCGAAGGGCATCGTCGATTTCGATCCAGGTTTCGCCTCGCGCGTCGAGAACGCGGCCGCTAAAGTGGTGGGGCCACTCACCGGTGCGCCAATGGTGGGCCTTGGCCCAAAGGATGATATCGCTCGGCTTGAGGGGTCCTTTGCGTCTTTCCTCGCCCGATGCCGCGCGGAGGCGGGCGACCAGTCTGGAAACACTGAACCGGCGCCTCAGGCCGCGCAATCCATCCGTCAGGGCCGCGTCAATCGCACTCCATGTCTCGCCGGGCGCGTCGATCACCGGACCGCTGTTCAATGTCGGCCACAGTCGTGTTCGCCGGTGGTGAGCGCGAATCCACGCAAGAATTTGAGGTAGAGATAAAGGCGGGGGTTTAATGCGATTCCTAACGCCGCGATGCTCATAGAGCAGTCGACGAAGGCTGCCGCCGGCGGACAATCCGCGATGGCCATAGATCATTGCGGAATTGACTCGAAACCAAGTCAAATGGGGATGACCTCGCACCCGCCCAGAACCCATAACCGGCCATTGGCCGGTCTGACGATGATGAGCGTCCGCCCAGGTGAGAATCTGGGACTGGGTTATTTCGAATCGCGGCGCCTCTCTGCAGGGCGCGCCCCGCTTGTCCCGAAGTAGGATCGGAAGGGATGAGCCGGGGCGAACGCCGCAATGTCCGTCTCGGAGCGCCCCGTTGATCGTCGACCAAGCAAAGTGTGGAGGCTCGCTGATCCGGCCCGATCTCTGAGTAGGCCATTTTCCTGTTCGCCGGTAGTGCGCGTCGGCCCAAGCGAGGATTTGCTTCACCGAAAAGCTGCGTACAGGCTCTAAAGCGCGACCGACCGCGTGGCGCTCGGCCTGCAGCAGCTTCGCCAGGCCGCGACCTGGCCGCAGCCCCCTACGACCGTGAGTCAGGGCCGAGTTGATTGCACTCCATGTCTCGGCTTGCTCGCCATGCACTTTTCCTGAATTTGCCCCCGGCCATCGGCCCGCCCGGCGGAAATGGGCGTCGGCCCACTTGATAATCCGTTCCTCCGTGAGGCGCGGCCACCCGAGTGGTCGGCCGACCGTCTGCTCCAGGAACCTTAGGAGCGACCCGCAACGCGGCAGACCTCGCTTTCCATCACGAAGGGCGTGGTCGATCATGATCCAACTGACGTAGGGGGCCTCCGGCAGGCGGCCTGCGTGCTTGCGCGGCCAGTTGCCAGTGCGCCGACGATGCGCCTTGGCCCAGTGCACCACTTGGGCGACCGACAGAGGCGGATTCTGGCGCGAGGGGCCGAAGGCCTTGTCGAGCAAGCGGGAGACCGTGGTCCCGCCGGGCAGACCGCGATAACCAAAGCGCAGGGCCAAGTCGATCCCGAGCCAAGTTTTCCCTGGCGCATTCTCGACTCGGCCGGCCACGCAACTAGGCCATAGGCCGTGGCGTCTACGATGGGCCCTGGCCCAGGCGATGATCTTGGCTTCTGTAAGTCGAGGCTTAAGCATGTCGAGCGTGCATATTATCCGCAGAATCGACGGTTGCCTTGCTCGAAAGGACGCGTCTGCCGTGGCACTGTGCAATGCTGGTTGGTCTCGATCGAACGGTTGTTAAGCGACCATAGCATAGCTTCGCCCTCCGGCAACACAATGCCATTCGTGACTGTTCCTCATTAAGAGGGGGGGTGCGAGAATCCCGGCGCGCCGGGACTCTCACGGGCAGCGGAACATTTCACGGGGCGGGCTTCGACGTAGCCGCCGCCGACGTGGGCATGGTGGTTGGGGCCGATGTCGGTCCGGGTTTGTCTGAATTGGTCTCTTCCGGAGGCTTGACGCCGTAGATCACGACATCGCCGGCTCCCCGGTCGGCGTCGTCGAAGGCCAAGGGCGTCTTGGATGTGCCGCGATAGACCATCGTCAAAACAGCGTCCTCGGGCCGGCACTGGCGCAGCTTGGTCCACATCCCGCCCTCGCTCGCCACGTGAAACGCGCCGACGATCAACATCACGCGGCGCTCCGGGAATCGGCCGCGATGAAGGGCGATCGCCTCGGCCATCGTGTCGTCCCAGAGCGATTGAGCCCGGTACGCGCGAAGGAGCTGTTCGGAACGATCTGGCTGCGAGGAAGGTTGGGAGACCGCTGGGGCACTCGATGGTTGAGATGAGGGCCGGCTGGACGGCTGCGACGACGGCATCAATACGGGCATCTCGTGCTCGGCCATCGCTTCCACGAACCGGTCGTGGTAGGGCCCGCTCAGTAGATCGCTGGTGCGCGGCAACCACGCGCGGTCGGCAGGATCAAGCCCGGCAAGGAATTGGTCATAGGGCTTGCCCGATAGTCGCAATGCGCGAGTCAGCCGCCAGGGGGCGTTCGCGGCGATCACCGGGATGGACGCCTTTCGGCAATACTCGATCATCGGCCGGTGGGCGGTCAGATAGGCCCGTTTCTGGCGCGTCAGCTTGCGGAATTCAATTTCGTCGATCCGGCCGTTCAGGTAGGCGTCCAGCGCGGCCTGCGTGTCGGCTTCGAAGAACTCCATCGCCAACGTCACCCGCCGACGCTGCTGGGCGAGGGCCGCTAGAAGTTGCGCTTCGATCGCATTGCAGACGACATCCGAGTGTTCCTCGCCGAAGAGCACCACGTCTACGCGGCCGGCCCGCGAAGCAAGCTCTTCGAACGTGAACCTCCGGCCGGTGCGACCGTCGAACGCCTGGAACTGGCCGAAGAGAGCGGCATTCCCGCCGGTTTGCCGAAGCAGGCCGAGGTCGCGCCCGGCTGCACAACCCGAAAGCGCGAGAAGAGAAACCGCCGCGGCCTGCACCTGAGCCCTTCGCCAAAGATTACTCATGAATCAGCCTCGCCTGTAACGGCCGGTCCGCGGCGGCGCGTGGAAAAAGATGTATAGGGCAGGCCGCCGGTCTGTGCAATTTTAGGGAATGCGACCTGCTTCCACGGGCCACTCCACGACTCGGGCATCGGGGCGGTACCGAATTACGCATTTGCGATTACGATGCTCAAGGTTGGAGCCGACGAGTAACCAGGAGCTTGATGAAGGGAGACCAAAATCGTGCATTCAAAGACCATTTGTTTCGGCCGTCCTCGGTTCAACCGCTTGTTCTCCGCACTCGTGCTGACTCTGTCGGCGGGCGGCGTGGCGCTCGCTGCGGGAGACGTAGTCAAGTTGGACGTCGATGCGCGGGAGGCGCCAAGGAAAATAATTCACGCGCGGATGGAGATCCCGGTGTCGCCGGGAGCCGTGACGTTGTGCTATCCGAAGTGGTTGCCGGGGGAACATGGGCCGACCGGGCCGGTGCTCAACTTGGCGGGGTTGAAGATGTCGGCCGCCGGGAAGCCGATCTCATGGCGCCGGGACTTGGAGGACATGTTCGCGTTTCATTGCGACGCGCCGGCGGGCACGCAGCGACTTGACTTGCAGCTTGACTATCTGTCGCCGAGTGGCACGGAGGGATTTACGGCGACATCGATCGGGTCGGCAAAGCTGGCGGTCATCAATTGGAATCTAGTGCTGCTGTATCCCAAGGGGAAGGCGGCTGGCGAGCAAATGTATGAGGCGAGTCTGCAATTGCCGGCGGGCTGGAAATTCGGGACCGCTCTGGAGGTTGCCAGGCAATCGGATAAGACGGTGCAATTCAAGCCGGTGTCCCTGTCGATGCTGATCGATTCGCCGGTGGTAATCGGAGCGTACTATCGGGACGTGAACTTGACGCCGGGGAAGAGACCGGAACATCACATCGACATCGTGGCGGACAGCGCGGCGGCGTTGGCGATCCCCGACGAACGGGAAAAACAGTATCGGCGGTTGGTGGCGGAGACGGGGGCGCTTTTCGGGGCGCGGCATTACGACCGGTATCACTTCTTGCTGACGCTGAGCGACCATGTGGCGTATTTCGGATTGGAGCATCATCAAAGCAGCGACGATCGGATGGGGGAACGGCTGTTTCTTGAGAAGGATCAGCAGGTTGTGGGGGCGTCGCTCCTGCCACACGAGTTTTTTCACTCGTGGAATGGGAAATATCGGCGGCCGGTAGACTTGACGACAGGGAACTTCGATGAGCCGATGAAGACGGACCTGCTTTGGGTGTACGAGGGGTTGACGGAATATTACGGAAGTGTTCTGACGGCGCGCAGCGGGCTATGGACGGCGAAGGAGTATCGGGAGCACCTGGCGTCGGTGGCGGCGAACCTGGACCACCGGCCCGGACGGACGTGGCGGCCGCTGCAAGACACGGCGGATTTCGCGCAGCAGCTCTACAACGCGGGGTTCGGCGGGCCGTGGGCGACCTGGCGGCGGGAGGTCGACTTCTACGACGAAGGCGAGTTGATCTGGCTGGACGCGGATGTGCTCATTCGGCGGCAGACGAACGGGAAGCGATCGCTGGATGATTTTTGCAAGCGGTTTCACGGCGGCAAGGATGGGCTGGCGGGCGTCAAGCCGTATACGTTTGACGATGTCGTGGCGACGATGAACGAAGTATCGGCGTACGACTGGAAGGGTTTCTTCACGGAGCGGCTGACGGCGACCGGGCCGCGCGCTCCGTTGGGCGGCGTGACGGGGGCGGGTTGGTCGCTGGAATACAACGCGACGTCGAACGATTACATCGCCGCGGCGGAGACGGCGGGGAAGGGGTTCGATCTGGGGTATTCGCTGGGGTTGTCGTTGAAGGAAGATGGAGGGGTGCAGGACGCGACGCCGGGAATGCCGGCGTATGAGGCGGGGATCGGCCCGGGGATGAAGTTGATCGCGGTGAACGGGCGGCGGTGGACGCGGAAGGTGATGGAGCAGGCGATCGAATCGGCGAAGGAGGGCGACGGGGCGATGGAGCTGCTCGCGGAAAGCGGCGACTACTTTTCGACGCACAGGTTGAATTATCACGAGGGTGCGAAGAATCCGCATTTGGCGCGCGATGAGGCGAAGGAGGATCTGCTGACGAAGATTATTTCTTCCAAAGCCAAGTGACGGCGCGACGACGCGCCTCACGCCAAGAAAACCGAGAGTTGAAAGATTAGCGGCGGCCGGACTTGAACCGGCGACCCCCGCCATCAGGACCGCGCCACGCCGCCTAAGGCGATCGTACACAACTTGACGTCGTGGTTACAATCGCAGGCGTATGGCGGAATTCCGATTCAAGTTTGGCCTCGGCTCCAAGAAAGTTGAGGTCGAACAAAACGGCCAAATACGTAGATCGCTCAGCATGCGCGAACTGGCCGAGATGATGGCCCGCGGCGAGTTCAAGGAGGGCGACCGCATCCGCCCGGAGGGGACCGACGAGTGGATCCCATTCTCCCAGCTCAAGACAGCGCAAAAAGTCGTCGAATTTAGCAGCCGCGATTCCAAGCTTGTCCCGATCTTGTCGGTGCTGCTCGACCGGCGGAACTTCGGCCTGTGGACGATGGTCGTCGAGCAGGGTACGGGCCCCGAGAAGCCGGTCGCAGGGTCAACTCGATGAGGACGATTCGGAATGTCTGGATTGCGGGATGGATCGTCCTGGTGTTCGTCATTTACGTCATTCAAGACCGGTTTCAATTTGACCTGTGGCAACACCTCGCCTGCGGCCGCCAGATCGTGCAATCGGGACACCTGCTGTACACCGATACATTCAGCCATACGGTTGCGGACCAGCCCTACGTCGACCAAAACTGGCTCTCGCAGGTGGTTTTTTATTGCGTCTATGCGCTTGGCGGATTGACGCTGCTCACTCTTTTCGTTGCAGGCCTGTACGCCGCCTCGCTGATCCTCATCTGCCTCTGCTGTTGGAAACGAAGCAATCACTACTTTGCATCGATTCTGTGCGGGGTTCTGGCACTGGGGCTGAGTCTTGAGAACCTTTTTATGCGGCCCCAGGCGTTTTCAGCGTTACTGTTCGCAGCCGGACTTTTTGTTTTGTGGAATTTTTCCGATTTCTGGAAGCCGGCAGCGGTCGCGTTAATCGTTCTCCTATGGACGAACTGCCACGGCGCGTTCACGCTGGGGATTGGGCTGCCCGGCATCTTCCTTCTCGGGGCGGCGTTGACGGAATACCAGGCGGAACGCCGCTGGGGGAAGGCGGTTTCCAGCTCGTCCGTGAAGAGCTATTTGCTGTGCGTCGGCGTGGCGATCGTGGTCTCGTTTTGCAACCCCCAGCCCGCGCACACCTTTAGCTATGTGGCGAAGACCGCCGCCAACGCCATCAAGATTAACTTTCGAGAATGGGAGCCTGTGGGGGTCAACTCCGTCACGGGGATCGCCTTCCTCTGCTCCATCATGGCCGCTCTCGTCATCTTGAATAGAAGCCGCCGAAAACTCGGCGCCACCGAACTGTTGCTCCTTCTGGTCTTCCTGTACCTGGGTCTAAAGGCGTTGAGAATGATCGCTTGGTGGGGGTTTGTGCTCGCACCGGTGCTTGCGGTTCACCTCGCCCAGCTCGTCCGGGATCTACCGGAAAAGCGCCTCAAGCTAGGTCCACTCCTCCTTTATGTCGTTGTGGTGATGCTGACGATCGGGGCGGCACTTCCACTGATCAAAAAATCCAGCCTCATGGGTCCCAACGAGGAGCCGGTGGGCATGATCGAATTCGTCAAGAAGACCCCACGGCTCGGCAATGTGTTCAACACGTTGGAACTGGGGGGCTATTTGATGTGGCACGGGGAGGGGAAACTGAAGGTATTCGTCGACGGACGGGTTGACCCTTTTCCGCTAGGGCTATTTCGAGATTACCTAGCGGTCACTTACGGGCGCGAGGATTGGAATGAGATTTTGGCGCGATACAAGGTAGATTCGATAATCGCCAGCAAAACCAGGAATCCGACGCTTGTACGTAATGCCAAGAAATCAAAGGAATGGGGAGAGGTCTATTCCGATCCTCTGGTCGCCGTCTTTGAGAGAACGCGCAGATAGCCGTTTTGACATTTGCAGACCGGTCCGAACCATCGAGCCTGGCCAAACACGGAGGCACGACAACAAGGCCGCCCACGACACTCCTCCCGAACGCATTCTCCCAAAACTACGGCGGGCCTCATCGCTACGAGACTCGTCAAATGAGCCCGCCGAGAAATTTGCGAAGGAACGTCTCGTAAGGCGTCGAGACCACATCGGCCACCGGGCCGAGGAGAGCGCCGAAGATGGCGAAAAATGCACTGAAAATTGTACTGATGATGAGTGAAATTGGATCCGTGGTCATTGCAAGAATCAATCCTTTCTGCACCGGCGGGCTCGGCGAAAATCCCAGATGACGCTTTGCCCGCCTAGCCTGCGGAGACTCAAATTCCGCACCGCGCGGAGCCGGAGCAAACGACCCATGCGTCCGCCCTCTCCACGTAAGCGGATACGATACCACAAGGAGGCACTGGATGGCCAGAGCGCGGACCGCGTGTCAAGAACGGATTGAAAAACGCCATCTACCACGCCGGCATGGATGGACCGGAGCGACCCTACGCCCGACCGCGTCGGCCGACCCGCTCGCCACGATGGATGAGTGAAGATTTCACGTTTTTCGCGGCCGGCGGCCGCGCACCGCGGGAATTATTCGGACGTGCGGCGGCCGAAAACACAGCCGCGGGCGGCTATGTCGCGTCCGGCGAAGATCACTCTACGAGGAACACTTCGGAGCTGGCGGGGCCTGGATTGCGGCCATCGTAACTGATGTTGATTTCCGCGTTGCCGGACACCAAAAGGGAATCGACAATGACTTGCGTGCCGAGACTGAAACCGGTGCCCCCGACTCGCAACAGGTTAGAGGGGAAATACACAACACCGGTTATGTGTAAGGCGCTGCTCCCGTTAATCTTGGCTTCGTTCGTGTTGGAGCGGGATTGGAAGAACAGAATCCCTGGCGGCGTGTCATATTGCGGGTCGATGCCGCCGGGATAACTGAAAGACGTATCGGTGCAAAAAGAATTGGTCGGCGGCGGCTTGGTTGTATCGATGGGATCGAGGTATTTATTGCCGGTGCCGCCGGTGATATCCACCCCTCCCGCCTTAATATAGATCATGACGCCCTCGGCGCAAAGCTCGGCGTTGCCCGAAAAATTGAATATCGCCTTGTTCGTTGCGGTATCACCGAGAATGTAGACACCGGGTTTCATCTTCAGTAGCCCGCCCGTCCTAGTGATGCCATTGTCGTACCATCCCGGTTCGATGGTCTGGTCAGCGTTTTTGTCGGGTGATGGCAGTTTGGTCAGGCCCGAGGTGCTGGGCTCGGGGACACAAATACCGGGTCCGTGACCAGCAACGCCGCAAGCAACAACGCAGCCCAGCGGATCGGGCAGCGGCAGCCAGGTATGGTTGTTTTGTCGAATCAACGGCGTGGCCCCGGAATCCCATGGACAAGGCCCCGAGGTGACCGAGCCGGTGTTGCCGCTAAACCCGCCGCGGATCCACATGCCGGTTGTCTGAACCGTGGCATTGTTGGGTACGCAAGCCGCGGAGGACGAGCTCGAGTTGACGAAGATGCTGGCGCCGTCCTCGCAGGTCTGAGAGGGATCGCAGGTCGTGCAGGGCAGCACGGTCAGGGTCGCGCCGCCGTTCAGCTCCAGCGAGCAGTCCCTCGTGCAGTTGAGGACGATCAGGCCCGCGTCGGTTCCCGCGCCCATCGACGCCACGGCGTCGCGGGAGACGTTGGAGTTGTTGACGCCGAAGCTGCGGGCAAAGATCAGGGGCAGGGAGCCGGTGAGCGAGCCGCTCGTGCGCCGGCCGATGACCCGGACGGCATTCGGCTTATCAGTGGTGGGCGAGAAGAGCTGGGTGTTACGATCAAATCGGCCGACAACGACATCGCCGTCGGCCGCGTTGCCGCTATTTCGGTCGAGCTGCATCGCCTCGCCGCCCGCTTTGTTGAGCAGGGCGAGGCTCACCGCCGCATCCCGGGCCGCGTCGATGTTGGTCTTCACAAAGCGGGCGCCGGCCAGCGATGAACCGTCGGCGACCCCCTGCAACTGCTCGGCGGTGTAGTAAACAAAGCCCGTATCCAAGGCCAAGCCGACGAACCCGATGAACAACAGGACGGTAAGGGCAACCCAGAGAAGGGCAATACCCTTGCGCCGGCCGCGGGTCCGCGTTTTTTTGAAATTCGCGCTCATGGGTCACCGTAGTGTAGAGCCTATCCCGGTAGGCCGTTGTGGCACCCGCCGCGGCGGGTGCGATCCCCCCTAATGGATTAGGCTCTTAGGGGCCCTCCTTCATCATGTAGTATTCGCCATAAAGATTGTCCGGCAACGGTACCCCAGGAAACCCGATCAACTTGAGACCGTCGTCAGTGTTATAGGGAACGGTGACCGAAACCTTCAGCGTGGTGCCTGCCACCGCATCCTCGGCACTCGGCGTGATTTCCACGGTGTATCCGCTGCCGCTCATGCCCGCCAGGGTCATTGCCGCATCCACGGCGGCATTCACCATGGCGTTCGTGCCGTCGGCGCGAACGCCGACCCGGACGCCTTCGCGGGCCGCGCTGTTAAGCTGCTGAATCTTCAAAAACATCCAGCCGTATTCGAGCAGCCCGAAGGTCAAGAGCAGGAGAAGCGGCAAGATCAGCGCCGTCTCCAGCAGAGCCAATCCTCGCCGCCGCGCAGGTCTGTTCAACCGTGCCATAGTGCAAGGCCTCCGACCGCGGCGCAAACACCGGCGAAGATGGCCACGCCGTAGGGCATGGGCTGCATCTCTTTGCGGTCCATCGAAATCGCATTGGAAAGCAAGGCCGGACTGCGGCTTGCCACGGCCGGCATCGCCCGCTGGGCGACGCCCGCCATTCGACTCATAGTCGTTCGGAACTGACCTCGCGCCAGCGCGACGACGAAGCCCATGACCACGCCGGATAGGGCGACCCCCATCAGCACCCACAGGCCGGGAAAAAGACCGGCCCAGGCGCCGATGGCGGCCATCAGCTTCACATCGCCTCCGCCGCCGTTGGCGTACACAAACAGCAAAACGTAGGGCAGGGCGAGAATGACGGATGCGGCCAAGGCGTCCAGGAACCCCAGAGGCCCGCGCTGCCATGCGGACCACGCCAGGCCGGTCGCGAGCATGGGGAACGTGAGCCAGTTTGGAATTCGCCGCGAGGCGATATCGGAAATGGCGGCGGCAAGGGCAACCCCACAGAGGACACCCATCTGGAGTGGAGAAAGAGCAGTCAATGAAAGGCCGAACAGAGTCAACGTGGGATCCTCAGGCGCCGGCCGTTGTCGGGAAAATCGTGTACCCGTTCTTCGCCGCAGATACTCAGCAGAACGAGCACCCGGAGCGTCGCTACGACGATCAAGCCGG
>CAYMXF010000092.1:3303-11401 GCA_964393935.1 uncultured Planctomycetaceae bacterium | reverse complement strand
GGCGGGTTCAGCGTCCCACCGCCTTCCGTACCGGGACAAGTCAGTCCGGCAACCAGCGCCACGAGGCAACCGAACAAGCAAATCGATCGCACGATTCGAAGTGCGCTTCTGTGACGAATCATCTTCGATGTACCTCCGACGAGGGCAGGATCAACAAAAACGGAATCTCAGGCATGGGGGGCAGGGTGGGACGATTCTAAAGCCCCTCTACATCGTATCCTACGCTGCCCGTAGTCCTCTGGTCAAGGCTTGAAAGTTCACAACTCTGGAACCGGTAAGCACTTTCGCGTGTTCTCTACCTTTTCAGCGAGGTCCGTCCTGTTAACGAGGTCCGTGCCGGGTAGGCTGGCATCGTCCGATCGTCGTAACTCCCCCAAACTGCATGGCATGCGCGGCTTATCGATCGGTCGGGCACCCGCACCATCCGCTCCGCCGCGTCACCACCATATTCTAGGCCCTGCCAAGCGTCCGAGTATAGTTTAACGCGTCGGAAATGACTATTTTCCGCAGTGTGCGCCGGCCACCCCGTCGCCTTTCGAGGTACACCGATCTACGATAAGCTACGCGATTATCAGAAGTTGGCAGGGCTGGAAAAAAACTGACCCGAGGCGGCCTTGACGTGACCCACACGCTAAGAGATCGAATCAGCGGCGAGCTGCTTCCCGCAGTCACGCAGCCGGGCCAGTACATCGGCCGCGAGATCAACCAGCTCGTGAAGGACGGCGACTGGGAGCGGGCCGACGTCCGCGTGGTCATCGCCTTCCCCGACGCCTACACGATCGGCATGTCCCACCTCGGCTGCCAGATCATCTACTGGCTCTGCAACCACACGCCCGGCGTCTGCGCCGAGCGGGTCTACAGCCCTTGGCTCGATGCCGAAGCGCGGATGCGCGAACGAAGCATCCCGCTCTTCACCTGGGACACGCGCCAACCCGCCGCCTCGGCGGATATCTTCGCCGTCTCCCTGCAATACGAACTCGGCTTCACGAACCTGCTGGCGATGCTCGACCTCGCCGGCATCCCGCTCCGTTCACGCGACCGTGACGACTCGCACCCGCTCGTCATCGCGGGCGGCCCGCAGGCCGACAACCCCGAGCCTGTCTCGGACTTCGTCGATCTCGTCGTCATCGGCGACGGTGAAGAATCGATGGCCGCGATCCTCGCGCTCTACAAAGATTTGAAAGCCTCCGGCGTCCGGCGGCGCGACATGATCGAGATCATGGCCAAGCGCTTCGCCTGGATCTACGCCCCCAGCCTCTACGACGTGACCTATCACGCCGACGGCACCATCGCCGGCGTCCTCCCGCGCGTCGCCGGTCTGCCGTCGCAGATCGAACGTTGCCAAACGCTGGATTTCGAGAACGCGCCGTTCCCCGTGCGCCCGCTCTTGCCCTACGTCGAGGTCGTGCACGATCGCATGGCCATCGAAGTCATGCGCGGCTGCCCGCAGCGCTGCCGCTTCTGCCACGCCGGTTACACCAAGCGGCCCGTCGGCGTCCGCTCCGTCGAGAAGATTATCGAAATCGCCGAAGAGCAGTGGCGCGCCACCGGCCACTCCGAGCTTGGGCTGCTTTCGCTTTCCACCGCCGACTACCCGCACCTCCGCGAACTCGCCGCGAAGGTCAACGAGCGCTTCGCGCCGCGCCGCGTGAACATCTCCATGCCGTCGCTTCGCGTGGACAAGATGCTCCAAAACATCCCCTGGATGGCCGGCGAGGTCCGCAAGGCCGGTCTGACCATCGCCATCGAGGCGGCCCGCGACAAGCTCCGCGCCGCGATCCGCAAGAAGGTCACCGACGGCAACCTCATGGACGGCATCATGGAGGCCTACAAGGCCGGTTGGAAGCGCATTAAGTGCTACTTCATGGCCGGCTTCCCCGGCGAGACGTGGGACGACATCCGCGGCATCCACGAGCTGTCGATGCAGATGTCCAAGGCGCGGCAGGCCCTGGGCAAGGCCCCCGGCATGATCAACGCGAGCGTCGGCTGGCTCGTGCCCAAACCGTACACGCCGCTGCAATGGATGGCCCAGCCGCGCGTCGAGTATTTCGAGGAGGCCCGGCGGGTCCTCTCGGAGTTGTCGCGCCGCCAGCGCGGCAAGGCCGTCCGCGTCCGCACGCACGACTGCAAGCGCTCGATCCTGGAGGCGGTCCTCTCGCGCGGCGACCGACGCCTCGGCGCGTCGGTCGAACGGGCCTACCGCCTCGGCGCGCGCTTCGACGGATGGGACGAGTGCTTCAAGTACGACACCTGGCTCCGCGCCTTCGCCGACACCGGCATCGACCCCGACTGGTATGCCCACCGCGAGCGGGCGTACGCGGAGATTCTCCCCTGGGACCACATCCGCTCCGGCCCGAAGCGCGAATACCTGGAAGGCCAATACGACGACGTCTTCGTGAAGACGGAGCAGTCGATGCCGCTCTCCGGCATCCTCCCGCTGCCGGTCATATCCGCCTGAACAGAATCGCGAGCGTAAGAGATCGCTGAGTGGTTATCGATTGCCTGAGATTATCACTAGGCGAGCTGAATACGCTCGCGAGTGGAATCAGCCCCTATTAGAAACTCGTGTGGCACGTATACCAGCGATCGTCGAGAGGTGAGTATTGGTTTCCATTCGTGTCGACCGGCGGCAAAGGGGAACTAGACCAAATAAATCCATTAAAGTCGTAGGAACTGGCGTGCGGCACTCGGAAACGCACGCCGACACTCGTTTGTTTGATATCGTCGACATAGAACAGGCCAACCCATTTCGTCACAGTTTTGGGTTCGGTTCCGTTAATGACTGCTTTTGCAAGTGCGTTCATTGACGGCCGTGAAAACCAAAAGGCGACATAGAGCGGGGTCCGCGTCAAGAGGAGCGCCGCCACGACCGCGAGCGAAAGTGGTGTCACGATCCAACGCCGCGCGTGGCGGGGGCCGAGCGAGCAGTCTTTTTCAAAGTATCCGCGTAATACGAGCCAGAGCAATAATCGCAAACCCCAGACAATAAGAATAATCATCCACGTGAGTATCGCGAGCATCGCCGGAAGGAAATACCCACCCGGCGCGGCACCGGCCAGAATCGAGACCAACACTGCCAAACCGACAAAACTGTGCAAAGACCACCTCGGCGGCTGCAACAGGTATCGCGCGATCTTCCCCGGACTCCTCGGCGTGCGCATTGTGCGCGGATCGGCCGGATCGAACCCCCGCCCGCACTCCGGACAGCGGTTCTCCGACAGGCTCAAAAGCGGATAGTCGCATGTGAGGCAGCGGGGCGTTTGAGAATCTTGAACGGCGGAAGTCATTCCTACTCGGCCCTCGACGGCGTTGCATTATACACGGGCGAGGCGGTCGAAGGGATCACTCCGCCTTGACACGCCCGGCTCTCCGCGGTGTCATGGTTCTGTCTTTAGAGTGCGGTCTCCACGCGTATCAGCGAGCGGGCCATGTCGAATTCACCTATCGATCGGCGTTTGCCTGATAGCGGCCATCCGCTCCTTCGTTCTTATCCCCGTCAAATCTGTTCGCACTGTGAAATGGAGGTTTAAGTCATGGCGACTCACGTAGCGAATGCCAAAGTCGTTGGACCGTCAAAGTCATACGCCGCCCTGCGGCCGCAACTACGCTCCGGCGATCTCTTCTTCTGCGCGGGCAAGTATTGGGTCTCCCGCGCCATCCAGCAATTGACCGGTTCGCCCTGGAGCCACGTCGGCATCATCTTCCGCGCGGAAAAGATCGACCGCGTGCTCTTATTGGAAAGCGTGGAGGACATGGGCGTCCGTTTCGCTCCGTTGTCGAAATATCTCGACGACTACGAGGACGCTCGGCCGTATCGCGGCGACATGGTGGTCGCCCGCGTCAGCGCGCTCACGCCAGGCGACTTTCTCAAGATCGCCGAATTCGGCGTGGACGAGCTGACGCGCCCTTACGACAACGACGAGATCGCCAAGATCGTCGCCCGAATCGCCCTGGGCATTGGCCGCAAGGAGCGCGACCGCGAGTACATCTGTTCCGAACTCGTCTTCGAATGCTTCGCCCACGCGGGCATGGGGTTTGCCTACAACCCCAAGGGATTCATCAGCCCGGAGGACGTGTGGATCGATGCCCAGGTCCAGCCGCTGGCGCGAATCGGTTAGGCAGTCGACCGACGCGTCGGTGAAGCCGGAGCAGTCGATGCCGCACTCCGGCATCCCGCCGCTGCTGGTCATGTCCGCGTAGGGGGCCGTGCCCACCATTGATCTGCTTGACACGCCCGGCTCTCCGCGGTGTCATGGTTCTGCCTTTTGACTGCGGTCTCCACGCGTATCAGCGAGCGGGCCATGTCGCAATCTCCCATTGATGACGAACTTCAGCAGATCAAGGCCCTTGCGTTTCAATTACGCATGGAACTACACGCGCTGACCAGCCGGCTTGATCGGCTTGAGCAACGGCGCAGCGTCATCTCGGAACTCGATACCGCCCGCCCGCTTCGTCCGCCGCCAGAGGCGAAGCCCGTGCCATTGGAAGTCCCTCCGCCCGCACCGACGCTAACGCCATCGGTGCCGGTTCCGGCTCCCGTCGTTTCTCCCGAAAAAGCAGCGAAGGTTTCTGAGTTTCTTCACAAAATCAATCGAGAGCCGCCGGAGATCACAGCCGAGAAAGAGAGCCCCGCACGGACCGGCGCCGGGATCGAAGAACGCATTGGAAAAATCTGGCTCAATCGCATCGGCGCCGTCATCCTGCTCCTGGGTGTCGCGTTCTTTATCAAATATTCCTTCGATCAGGGATGGATCAGCCCGACCATTCGAGTTTGCATCGGCGGAGCGATCGGTCTTCTCCTTGTCGGCGTCGGCGAATACTCGCTCATGAAAGGCAAGAAGCCGTTCGCCGCGGGTGTATTGGGGGCCGGCGTCGTCGCACTTTATTTCTCTACGTTCGCGGCGTACTCGTTTTATCACCTCTTCTCTACCAACACTGCTTTCGTGCTGCTATGCGGCGTCACCGTGTTGTCTTCGCTGATCGCGGTGCATGCCCGGGTCTTGGCCATCGCGATCATGGGTCTGGTCGGCGGATTCTGGACGCCGATCGCCTTGAGCACCGGCGCGAACCAGCAAGTCGCCCTGATGACGTACCTGCTGGTTCTCGACGTCGGCTTTCTCATCGTCGGTAGCATTCGCCGATGGGACGTGCTTCGTTTGCTCTGTTGGCTGGGCTCGGCCGGTTTGTTCGCCGGTTGGGCAGACCGGTATTACGCGCCCGATGCCATGCACCTCACGCTCGGTTTCTTGACGGCATTTTACTTGGTCTTTCATGCCGAGGCGGTTATCAGCCTTCGACTCGATCGCACCGACAACGTGTGGATTCTTCCCGGCCTTGTTCATGCGAACAACATCGTCTTCTTCGCCAACACTTACTTCATGGCCGTCGATACACACCTCGATCCCTGGCTCGGGTTGTTCTGCGTCGTCACGGCGGTCGTTCAGATTCTCATCGGATGGCGCTTGATTGGCGGCGGTCACGTAGCGTTTCGCTGTCGCGAGAGCCTCTATTTGGACGCGTCCGCGATGCTGGCCCTGGCCGCGCCGATCCAGTTCGATCGTTACCTTGTACCGCTTTCGTGGGGCGCACAATCGGCCGTGACCCTTCTCTTCTGTCGCTGGAATCCTCGACCGTGGTTGCGGCTCAAAGCGATCGGCATTTTCACGGCCGCGCTCGCGCACCTGCTCCTTTACGATATGGCCGAGTCATCGTTGACCCAAACGATCGCAACGGTCGGGCTCTGGAACTTGAATTGGATCACTGTCCTGTTTGTGGGACTGGGCCTCTTTGCGTATCTGGGCGCGGCGTGCCTTGCTCTTCGAAGACAACTGGATGGGCTCGACTCGATACTCGTAGGGGGCCTGGTGTTGGGCGGCAGCGCCGTCATGTTGGGAATATGGGCCTATGAATACGAACGATATCTGGCCGCGTGGTGGTGGCTCGGTCTCGCGGCTTGTTGGCTGCTGCTTTCAAGGCCTTTGCCAGTTGCGACGCTTGTCTATTGCCTGTTGTCCCTGACGGCGTGCGGCAAGTTTCTTTGCTGGGACACCGTGGCCGGCGTACAACAGGGTTCGTGGGCCGAAATCTCCGGCATCGTCCTGAATCGTGCCGTCCTGACCGGCGTGCTCGTCTGCTTGGCGATGATCTTGGCGATACGGCATTTTCGTCGGTTCGTGAACCGTCTGCCGCAGGATTCACCTGTCTGGCAATTTTTCTCACCCGATGAACTCGCTCCCGTGATGCTCTTGCTCGCCGCCTTGTCGTTCACCTGGACAGGCACATTTGAAATCGCGCGCATTTTTTCGTTCGAGCCGTGGGGGACAAGCTTCAACGAACCGCACGAAATGGCGAGCGTCTTCGTCACGGCGTTTTGGGCGATCCACGCGGCGATCCTGTGGCTCCTGTTCGGCCGTCGCAACACGGTGATCGCGTTTTACGCCCTGGTCGTCTGTTTCATCGCAACTCTCAAGTTCGCGTTCCCGGATACGTTACATTTGGCCGTCACGGATCGATGGCGGTATCTCGAAGGTCTTTGCAGCAATCGCGTATTCGTAGTCGGCCTCATCGCCGTCGCTACGTGGTACGGCTGTTGTGCGATGATAAAGAAATGGCCGCGCATTCGTGAAGCGCCCCTCCTCACAAAGAAAAACATTCACCGGATGCTCGTTTGGGGGGCCATCCTGACGATCTGGCTGCCGACGTTTGAGATCATACGGGCCTTCCGCTTCGAGCCGTTCCGTGAACGATTCGCCGACCCTTCTCTGGCAATGCACGTCGCGCTGTCGGTCTTTTGGAGCGTGTTCGCCGTGGTCGTTCTGGGAATCGGCTTTGCCCGTCTGATCGCCCCGTTGCGCTATCTGGCGATCGCCTTGTTCGGAATTACCGTTATCAAGGTGTTCATCGTCGATCTCTCCCACCTGGAGATGATCTATCGCATCGTCTCGTTTATCGTACTGGGTGTCCTGTTGCTGGCGGCGTCGTTCCTCTATCAACAACTTTCCGCACGGATTCTTGCGAAAGAAACAACGAGATAGTCTCAGAAATCGATCTGCTCCGAGACTTAACGGCCGTTACTCAACGCCTTGCTCTGCCAGCCAGCGCTCCGCGTCGAGCGCCGCCTTGCAGCCCATGCCCGCCGCCGTAACGGCCTGGCGGTACACGCTATCCACGCAGTCGCCGGCGGCGAAGACGCCTTCGACGTTCGTCGTCGAGCGGTAGGGGTCCTTGAGCTTGATGTAGCCCTTGGCATCGAGTTCGAGTTGGCCGTTCAGGAATTTCGTCGCCGGGGTGTGGCCGATGGCCATGAAGAGACCGCCGAGTTCGAGCGTCGATTCCTGGTTATTCGTGGTGTCCTTGAGCTTTACGCCGGTGATCTTCTGATCGCCGAGTACATCGACGACGGTCTTGTTCCAGACCGGCTCGATCTTGGGGTTCTTGAAGGCCCGGTCCTGCATGACCTTCGACGCGCGGAGCTTGTCTCGGCGGTGGATGAGCAGGACCTTCGAGGCAAATTTCGTCAGGTAGGTCGCCTCCTCGATCGCCGAATCGCCGCCGCCGACGACGCCGAGCACCTTGTTGCGGAAGATCGGCAGGGCCCCGTCGCAGACCGCGCAGGCCGAGACGCCGCCGCCGCTCTTGGCCAGCCGCTGCTCGTTGGGCAGGCCGAGCCAGTTGGCCATCGCGCCAGTCGAGATGATTAGCGCGTGGGCCTGGACCATTTGGTCTTCGGAGTCCCACAGCTTAAATGGTCGCGAGGAGAGATCGACGCGCGGGATCATCTTCCGCACGATCTTCGCGCCGCAGTGCTGCGCCTGATCTTGAAACTTCTGCATCAGGTCCGGGCCGAGGACGCCTTCGGGGAAGCCGGGGTAGTTCTCCACGTCCGTCGTGAACATGAGCTGCCCGCCCGGCAGGATGTTGAACGCGTCTTCCTGGCGCGGCTCGTCGGTGTAGATGACGGGGCTGAGATTGGCCCGCGCGGCGTAGATCGCCGCCGTCCAGCCGGCCGGGCCCGATCCGATGATGATGACCTTCTCGATGTTCGCCATGGTGCTGACCTCATTTGTGAGTAGGGCGGACCGGCGGGGCTTCTTGGCGG
>CAYMXF010000092.1:0-3203 GCA_964393935.1 uncultured Planctomycetaceae bacterium | reverse complement strand
GGCAACGTGCCGGGCGCGCCGACGATCGCCTGGGTGTCGCACATGGACACCTCGCCGGAGTACACAGCCAAGAACGTCAAGCCGATCGTCCATCGCAACTATGACGGCAAGGACATTACGCTGCCGGGCGATCCTTCGAAGGTCATCAAGGTCTCGGAGACCGACGGCTTGGCGGCGCTCAAGGGCAAGACGCTGATCACGAGCGATGGCACGACGCTGCTCGGCGCGGACGATAAGGCGGGCCTCGCGGTGATCATGACGGCCGCGGCGCACCTCATGGCCCATCCCGAGATCCAGCGCGGGCCGATCCGCGTCTTGTATACCTGCGACGAGGAGGTAGGCCACGGTACGGACAAGCTCGATCTGAAGAAGATCGGGGCGCAAGTCGCGTACACCCTGGACGGCGAGGCCGACTCGGGGATAGAGAATGAAACGTGGTCGGCCGATCTGGCCATCGTTACCATCACCGGCAAGAATATCCACCCCGGTTTTGCCAAGGGGCGGATGATCAACTCGATCCGTCTGGCGGCGGCGTTCGTCGAGCGGATGCCGTGGCACACGCTGGCCCCGGAGACGACGGAAGGGCGGGTCGGCTTCCTGCACCCGTACGTGATCGATGGCGGCGTGCCGGAAGTGAGAATTCGAGTGCTGCTGCGGAGCTTCGTGACGAAGGAGCTGGCCGATCAGGCGAACATCCTGCGCAACGTCGCCGCGACGCTGATGACCGAGTTCCCCGGCGTGGCCATCAAGATCGACGTGACCGAGCAGTACCGCAACATGCTTGAGTACCTGACGAAAGACCCTCGGGCGGTCAAGCTGGCGGCGGAGGCGGTGAAGCGCGCGGGCCTGACGCCGCGGTTTCAATCGATCCGCGGCGGGACCGACGGCTCGAAGCTCAGCGAGAAGGGCTTGCCGACGCCGAACCTGTCCGTCGGGATGCACAATTTCCATTCGCCGCTGGAGTTCGCCTGCTTGGAACAGATGGAAAGCGCCGTGAAGGTGCTCGTCGAATTGGCGCAATTGTGGGGGAGGGAAAAATGACGAATGACGAATTACAAATGACGAATTTCCCATAGTCGCATTGCGCGCGGACTGTTCGTTTAATTCGTAATTTGTCATTCGTAATTGAGGATTCTCATGTCCGAGCCTTCCGTCGCCACCCGTCTTCCTGAAAATGCCTATCGAGAGTTGAAGCCCGGCGAGACCTACACGCCGATGGTCCCGGCAAACGTTACGGTGCCGGAAGTGACGCCGCGCTCGATCGTGTTCGGGATCGTGATGAACGTGGTCTTTTCGATGGCCGCGACTTACCTCGCGCTGAAGGTCGGTCAGGGCATCGAGACGGCGATTCCGATCTCGATCCTGTCGGTCGGGTTGTCGGGCTTTCTTCTGAAGATGGGCCGTCGAGCCAGTTCGTTGCTCGAAAACGTGAACATCCTGGCGATCAGTACGACCAGCGGAATCGTCGCCGGCGGCACGGTCTTCACCATGCCGGCGATCTATGTATTGAAGTTGCACGAAAAGTTAGGCTTGTCCGGTCCAGGTCTTTTCTTCTTGGTTTTTCTGGTTCCGTTTCTCGGTGCGGTCCTCGGCGTCGTCTTTCTCGTTCCGTTTCGTCGCTACTTCGTGAAGGAGATGCACGGCAAGCTGCCCTTCCCTGAAGGCACGGCGACGAACGAAATTCTCGTTACCGGCGCTTCCCAAAGCAGCGGCCAAGCCTGGGTTCTGGTCTATTCTTTCCTGCTAGGAGCGGCGTATAACTGGTTTTCCAGCGCCATGAAGCTCTTCACCGAGAACTTCACCACGGCCGTTATTCCAAAGCTTCACAAGCTGACGCACGACGTCAAAGCGGTCTTTTTTCTGGGCACCGGCGCGGAACTATTGGGCCTAGGGTTCATCATTGGTCTCAAGTACGCTTCCATCATCTGCGCCGGCTCGTTCTTGTCATGGTTTGTCATCATCCCGCTCTTGGCGCCGCTCGATCTCCAACAACTACAGCTTCTCAATCCGATGATCAACGGCACCGAGGCCGAGCACATCTTCCGGGCGATTCCGCGAAACATCGGCATCGGCGGGATTTTTGCGGCGGGCCTCATATCGATTTTCAAGATGGGCAAGGTCATCGTAACGGCGCTGCGACAGGCACTGGGCGGGTTGATCGCCTCGAAGGGCGCGGCCGGTAAAGCGGATCGGACCGACGAAGACATCGGCTATCCCGGCCTTCTAGGCATCGGCCTGGCGATCGCCATCATCATGCTCGTCTATTTTCGATACGCGGTCATGGCGGACATGCCGAATCCTTGGCGGCTATCCGTCATCTCCGTCGCCTTGGCATTGGGCGTCGCTTTTCTGTTCACGACTGTTTCGGCCTGGGCCATCGCCATGATCTCCGTAACTCCGATCTCCGGCATGACCGTTACGACGATTATCATCACGGCCGTCGTGCTGCTTGCCGCCGGGCTTCCGAAGAGCGAGGCCGGCATGATGGCCACGCTCATGGTCGGCGGTGTCGTCGCCTCGGCGCTCTCCATGGCGGGAACGCTCGTGACGGAGTTCAAGCTAGGCTTTTGGATCGGGGCAAGCCCCCGAAAGATTCAATACAGCGCGATCATCGCCTCTTTACTCGCCTCCGCCATCGTGACCGGTACCATTATGTTTCTGGCCGGCACGAAGGGCTATGACCCGGTCGCCAATCCCGACGCATTGGCTGCGCCGCAGGCGAACGTCATGGCTAGCGCGCTCCAAAGTTTTGTAGGCGGAGGCTCCGTCCCGTGGTTGATGTATGCAACGGGCGCCGTCATCGCCATTCTGGTGACGATGCTAGGCGTCTCCGGTTTGGCATTTGCGCTGGGGATGTATCTGCCCATGGAACTGAACACGCCGATCCTCGTCGGCGCATTAGTGGCTGCCATGGTCGCCAGGAGTACGAAGGACGCCAAGCTGAGCAAGGCCCGTAACGACAAGGGCATTCTGATAGCCTCCGGGCTCATCGCCGGCGGCGCGATCATCGGCGTCGTGATCAGCATTCTCACGGCGCTCGACGACGAATACATCAAGAAGTTCGATCTAATGAAGTGGTTCCAACTCCCCAGCCACATGATGAACCCGGCCGCCTGGGGGACCACCGCAAATTGGCTCGGCTTGATCGCGTTCCTCGCGCTTTGCGTCTTCGCCTACGTGGACTCCTGTCGAGCGAAGCCGCA
>CAYMXF010000091.1:0-11475 GCA_964393935.1 uncultured Planctomycetaceae bacterium | reverse complement strand
TCTCCAGAAGTGAACTGTCGCTCAGCGGCAAAGTGTTTAGTTGTACCCGGATTATTTTTCGCGGTTGCCGTTTAACACGTGTACGACCCTTCAAAGATTGACCGAGTCCGTAGGCCAGCCTCTAATCTACCTGTGCAATCATTGCCCAATGATGACCTTCCCATCGAGCGGCGGCTTCCGCCGGAGCTGTTCGCCGCTGCCGGTGAATTGAAAGCCGGGCCCGGTGAAGAGATACCCTGGTGGCGGCCCACGTGGCGGGACGGTCTTCGTCACCTGGGCTGGCGATGGATCTTCTTCATGCCCATCGTCGGTGTGATCGGTTTTGCGGTCGCCGCCTATTGGTTCCCGCCGCTATTGAACTTGATCATTCCCTTTGGCTTCAAATTCATGCTTTTCGCCGGTGGTATCGCGATCTCACTCGTCGGCTACGTCCTTCGTCAGGCGACCAAGGCCCGCCCGGAGCCGTTCTGCATCCATTGCGGCTACAACCTCACCGGTCTGCCGGACAATTACCGTTGCCCGGAGTGCGGTCGACCGTACTCCTGGCGCGTCATCGACGAATATCGGCGTGATCCGCAGTGGTTCGTTACCCGTTGGAAGGCGTCGCACAAGCTGCCCGAGAACGAGCCGACGTTGGAGGCCGGTCCAGGGCCGAGGCGCAAGTCGCGCGACGGGACGTGAAGGGATTCGCCCTCCGAGACGGCCGCCGCTACTGTCTCCAACGGCCGGCAGGGGCGCCGGCCGCTACGCCGCGGGTTCCGGTTCAATCACCACGGCGGTTCCGTAGCAGAGGACTTCCGTCGCGCTGGAGCGGCTGGCGACCTCCGACGCATCGTAGCGAAAGCCGACGACGGCGTTCGCCCCCAGCGCTGCGGCATGGTCCGCCATCAGTTCATACGCTTGCTGTCGCGCCTGTTCGCACATCTCCGTATAGGCCCCGATCTGGCCGCCGATGATGGACTTTAGCCCGCCGAGGATTCCTTGCGAGATCGTCGGGGCGCGAACGGTGATCCCTCGTACGACCCCGAGATATTTCTTGATCCTGTAGCCTTCAAACGCAAACGTCGTCGAAACAAAGAGCGCCATGATGTTTTTCCTTTCGGGTGAATTCCAAGACGCTTACCCGTGATCTTTCCCAGCGTACGTCTTCGTCCGCGTGTCGATGCGAATCGTATCACCGGTCTTGACAAAGAGCGGCACGCGGACCTCCAGCCCATTCTCCAGCGTCGCCTCCTTGGTGATGTTGGACGCCGCGCCGACGGAGTGCCCCGGCGGCGCCGTCAGCTTGACCTTGAGCGGCACGATGTCGTCGATGACCACGCTCATCGGCCGGCCTTCCAGGTGCACGACTCGATACTCGGCGCCTTCGACGATAAAGGCGTCGCGGCCGGAAAGCTGCGCTCGCGACAGTTCGTGCTCCTCAAACGTCTCGCTATCCATGAACACAAGCACGTCCCCTTTGGCGTAGAGGTATTGCATCGGGCGGATCGTGTGCTCGACCGCCTGCACGGGCAATAGATCGTCGAGCGTTCGATCGACCGGATGACCGTCACGGATGTCGCGCAGGGCAACGTGGACGGTCGGCTTCTGCTTGCCCGTGTGCCGCTCGCTGAAGTCGACGACCTGATAGATGTGGTTCTGATGCCGGAGCCACATCCCGCGCTGCAAAGGGATATTCGCCATGACAGGCTCCTCCGGAAGCGATAGGAATCATCTTACCGCCCGCCGGAGCGTACGAGCAACATTGACACATTGCCCCTACTCGCGGAGATATTTCAGCGCCGCGTCGAGTACGGGATCGGCGTCCTTGAAGTCGCCCTTCTTGGGTTTGACGGCGAGGTCTGGCTCGATGCCCTTGCCTTCGATGAGCGTGCCGTCCGGCTGCATGTCCTTCCAGGAGGGCAAGAAGACGAAGACGCCGTTCGGCAGCTTGTGGGGCTGGGGATTGCCGGAGCTTCCAAACGATCGGTCGCCGACGAGCTTGGCCTTCGCACCATGCCGCATCATTAGCAGGAACGATTCGCAACTGCTCAGGCACCCTTCGCCCATCAGGACGGCGACCTTTCCGCGATAGGCCGGCTTGGACTTGTTGGGCTTCACGCTCCGCTTGTACACTTTGCCGAATCCGGATTTCGATTCCTTGTCGCGCGAAGTGTTCTTCGAATAGACCGCCGATTGGGCGACGAAGCATCCGGCGAATTCGCGTGCCAGCGCCTCATCGCCGCCGGAATTGGGCCTCACGTCGACGATGACCCCCTTGGCGTCGGCGAATTCGCCAAGGGCTGAATAGGCGGGTTCGAGATCGGTTGGCTTCGCGGGCCCCCATGTCATAATGAGAATGTAGCCGATCCCGTCGTCGAAGCGGCCGGTATTGACGGCGTCGCTTCGCTTTTGCCACACCGGCACGATTTTTTCAAAAAGGGCGAGCTTGTAATTCGGTGCATAGCGGCGCGGGTAAGTCGCCAGGGGCGTCCTACCCACTTGCAGCGATAGATGGACGTCCTTGGCGTGGCCCAATAGCTCCCTGGCGATCGCGGTGAAGTCAGCGGTCCCTTCGGCCGCCGAAAGCTTCGGGGTGTATATCTTGAAAAGTTTGTCCCAATCCACCTTTCGTAAATCGCGGTAGGAATACTCCTCGTCGATTAACCGCCGCAGACTCTTGGCGGACTTCGCATTCGCGCCAATCGAAAGCACCTCGCGATCAGCAAGCGTCTTCAAGGCTTTTGCTATCGACCCTTGGTCGGTCCGGAAGGCGATCGGGTAGATTTCGGCAGGCACATTAACCGCACTGATGAAGTTCGTCGCCGACGGACAATTGATGCTGAAGCGGTATGCGTGATCCGGCTGGAGCTTCACTGGAACAACGATCACGCGCGAAGTTTTCCAGCGGGGCTTGTCAGTGATTTCCGGGAATTGAGGCCCCTCGCCGCAGAAGGACCATGTCCTCTTGTCCATGTCCTGATCGAATTCAATTCGTAATTCCTTGAGTGATGGATCGACGGCGGTGTCGCCGTTGTCGGGACTCGCCTTGATGACCTTTGGAGGCGAGCCATGGACCGCGTCGATTCTTGCAATCGTCGCGGCGAACGCGACAAGGAGGAATGAAAACCGTCTTGTGAATCCTGCAATCAAGTTCGTTGCATCTCTTCCAGGAACGCCGACGGATTGTTCGCCCACTTTTCCGCCTCCAGCGGCGTGATCTGACCACGGCGGACCAACATAGCCAGCGACCGTTCGAGCGTCGTCATGCGCTCTTCCGGCACGTCTTTGGTCCGCGTCTGCATCTGCGAATAAATCTGTTCGGTCTTGACGAGTCGGATGAGGTTGGCGACCGCGTAGATGTTGTTGAGGATTTCCATCGCGACGACGCGGCCCTCGCCCGCCGCCTTGGGGATGAGCTTTTGACAAATGATCGCGCCCAACCCCAGCGAGAGTTGACTGGCCACTTCATCCTGCTGATTGGGCGGAAACATATCCAGCACGCGTGTCACCGTCCCACGGGCGTCACGCGTGTGCAACGTGGAAAACACCAGATGCCCGGTCTCCGCCGCCGTCAGCGTCCACGACGCGGATTCCCGATCGCGCATCTCGCCGACGAAAATCACGTCCGGATCTTCGCGCAGGCAGTCGCGCAGGCCGCGCTCGAAACTCGGCACGTCGCGGCCGACTTCGCGCTGCGAGATGATCGCCGCCTTGCTCGTTAGGCGATACTCGATCGGGTCCTCCAACGTGATGATCCGGCACGGGCGCGTCTGCGCGATCCGGTCGATTAGCGAGGCGATCGTCGTCGATTTGCCCGCCCCGGTAATACCGGTGACCAGCACCAGTCCGTGCTGGCGGTGTAGGATGTCCCGCCACATTCCGTTGGGAAAACCGACCTCCTCGACCGGCGGCGGGGTGGTCTCCAGCGCCCGCACGGCGATCGCCAACCCCTCGTTGTCCTGGAAGAAGTTGAGCCGGAACTGCATCTTCTCTGTAAAGCAGGAACTGTCGACCGAATGAAATTCTTTCAACCGGCTGATCTCGCCCGGCGCCAGAAGGCTCTTGGCCAAAGCCTCGACCGTCGGGGCATCCAGCGGCGGCCCTTTCATCCGCTGAAGCATTCCATCCACCCGATAGACCGGCGGGCAGCCGGCCTTGACGTGCAGGTCCGAGACTCGCATCCGTCCAAGCTGGGAGAAATAGTCGAGTAGATCGCGCATGCTCAGCTTGCGGTCGCCCTCGATGGCGTACACTTTCGTGTCGATGCTGGATTGGACGGACATTCGCGGCAGGCCCCGCTTGCAGGTGTGCAGACCCTTCTTCCTTCCTTCAAGGGGGAAGCTTGGGTGAGAGACGGCGACGGCACAGTATCCCGGCCCCATGCCGAGAACGCAACGAACCACCGATTTACCAATAGCTTACGCCCAACACTCGGCAAAGGCTATAGCGTCTCTTATTCGGAGGTTACGACAGGTGCGCTGTCGGCCGCGAAAAAAGAACGCAAATCGAATGTTTTTCGCGTGGTCAAGCCCCAGTTTCTTCCGGTCTAGAGATTAGGAGCATAACGATGTCGGCTAGGATAAGACCAACGGCTCTTGTCTCGGGCATTGCGATTCTGCTGGCCGCCACGTTCTGCCTACCCGCCGCGGGCGATCACGCCGTCAAATGCCCGGTGATCGTACCCGCCGGCACACCGTCCTTCGGTGGTCCGGGCAGCATGGCCGCGGCCGGCGAGCCGCTGATCGGCACGACGTCGACCGCCTCCTATCGATTGCAACTGGGCTGGGTGCCTTGCGTCATGTTTCCCCCCGGCGACTGCAACGGCGACGGCCGCACCAACCTCGCAGACGTGGATTGCTTGGTGAGCATCCTGCTCGGGAACAACCTCGATCTTGCTCAGACTTCGCGCATTGACCTGAACCGTGACACAGTCGTGGATGGAAGAGACATCGGACTGTTCGTCGGGCGAATTCTTGGAGGCTAAATCCAGACGTCAGGAGTTGTCACGGCGCGAAAGGAGTTGTCATGAATGCTTCGCGGACCACGCTCGTTGTCATCACTCTCGTCTGCTTGGCCGGCACGAAGACGGCGCAGGCTCAGGTGGACCTCGTCGCCGACTCGCTGGGTTATAACCCCGATACGCAGCTGGCGACGCTCGGCTACACCGTCTCTTCTCCAGCGAACGTCGGCGCGTATAACATCGAGTTCTACCTCGACGCCGACGGAGATGGCGCATTCAACGCCGCGAACGACACCGAAGTCGGCGCGGATGCAGCCGGAAACGCAGCGCCCGGTGTCCACACGCTCGCACGCGACTATTCCGCGAATCCGCCCGCGCCCGGCCAGTACATCTTTGCGGTCATGGACCGCGCCGGGAGCGTCGTCGAAACGAACGAAGGAAACAACAACGCCTCGCATCGCAGAACCGGCGTCCCCGAGTATCTAAACATGCAGGGACGACTCACCGACGCCTCCGGTTTTCCCGTTGCCGATGATACTTATCAACTCACGTTCCGCCTTTACGACGCGGCCTCGGGCGGCGCCTTGTTATGGACCGAGGTGAACAGTGTCGTCACCACAGAGGGCGTTTTTTCGGCCGAACTCGGCCACAACACCATGCTCGACCCGATCTTTAACATGCCTTATTGGGTCTCCGTCCAAGTCGAGAGCGACGCCGAGATGCCACGTCTGCCCCTGAACTCCGTCCCCTATGCGCTCCGCGCCAAGGACGCCGAAAGCGTGGAGGGCAGCCCGCTCAGCGATTTGGTCCGCAAGGACGAGGCCGACAGCGTCTCCACCGTGATGATCCAAGCCGCCGCGGTTACAAACGCCAAATTGGCCGCCTCATCCGTCGGGACTACGCAGCTTCAAGACGCCTGCGTTACCAACGTCAAGCTGGCCGACAGCGCCGTCGCAACCGCCAAGCTTGCTGACAACGCTGTCGCTTCCGCCAAGCTCGCCGCTGATTCCGTGTCCACCGCAAAACTCCAGAACTCCGCCGTGACCACGGCGAAGCTCGCCAATGCCGCCGTCACCACCGCCCAGCTTGGCAGCATCGCCGGTTACTCCCTCAACACCAGCTACAACGGCACGCTGTTGACTTTGATCAACAGCTACCCCTCCGTACTTTCTACGCTCGTCTGCCGGGCCAGTTTCAACAACGGTACGGCCATCAACGGCTACGCCGACGATCTGGGCATCGGCGTCCTCGGCGGCACCTGGACCGGCGTCGGCGTCAAGGGGTGGTGCGACAACACCACCAGCGCAGCCGGCGATGCCGTTTTCGGCTACAGCAAGGGCGGCAAGGGCGTCCACGCCAAGAGCGACACCGGCATCGGCGTCTACTCGGAGACCGCCAGCAGCGACCTCTTCATCGGATACAGCTCCTCGGCCAGCAATACGCGCTTCCGCGTCACCAATGCCGGTAACGTGCAGGCCGATGGAACCTACACCAGCCCCGCCGCCGACTTCGCCGAAATGATGCCCGTCGAGGGGGCCTTGACCGACTACGAGCCGGGCGACGTCTTAATGATCGGCGATCAAGCGGGTCGCGTGGCTCGGAGCAACGAACCGAACTCGACTCGCCTCATTGGCGTTTACAGCACGGTTCCGGCGTTTCTGGGCGGCGCAGCAATGGACCCCGGCTCACAAGCCGACCATCGAGTCCCTGTTGCCGTGGTCGGCATCGTGCCGGTAAAAGTCAGCGGCGAAAACGGTCCCATCCGCGTCGGTGATTTGCTGACCAGCGCTTCGCTTCCGGGCCGCGCGATGAAGGCCGACATGATCAAAATAGGCGGCGTTCGTATCCACCGCCCAGGTGCCATCCTGGGCAAGGCGCTGGAGCCGTTCGACGGAAAAAGCGGGACGATCAAGGTCTTCGTGATGTCGCGATGATGCGGTTGACGTTGTTCGCGGCCTAACACTGCCGCGCTCCCGTCTGGTGAACTCAACGCTTCACGGCGATGGCTTGCATCTCGAAATAGCATTCAGAACACAATCGCCGCCCCTCCGGCAGATGAAAAATGTCGCCGGCTTTTTGGCATTGTTCGCAGATTCCCGCAGCCCTTGGCGGCAGCGGCCGGCCGTCGCGCCCGATTCTCCTTCGTCGTTCCTCAAGTTCTTCTTGCCGCTGGCCCTTTCGAAAGAGCCAAATCTTTATGCCCGTCCAGGAGACAATGAAAAGGATCAGTGCCAGGACCAGCGCGAGCAGAATCCCGATCAGGAGATAAATGTTCTGGCCGAACATTTCGAGCTGGCCCATGGAAGACTCCCGTTCCGCCCTCTAACCACAAGCCACGGACCACTGCTTTCCTAGCTCATCCGATTGATCGCTACGTCTACGTCCGGCACGACGTCGAAGAACCGATCCAGCCGCGTCGCCTTGAGCACGCCGTCTACGAACGGCGAGAGGGCGGCCAACGACAGTTTCGCGTGTTGCGTGTTCGCCAACGCGGTCACGCGCACCATGTCCCCCAGCCCCGAGGAGCTGACGTAAGAGACGCCCGCCAAATCCAGCACGATCTTGGCATTCGTCTGATCCAAGAGCTTTGTCACCTCGAACACCCAGTTGCTCTCGTCCCCGCCGGTCATGGACCCGGAGAGGTGGACCACTTGTACGCCGCATCGCTCTTCCACTGATACTTTCATGATTGCCTCACATCCCACCGGTTGGGGCCGATACCACCCGGCGGCCTATTCCTCTTGTTCTTGACGCTGTTTGGGCTCGTGCTTTTCAGTGTCCTTCCGCTGAGCCTCCAGCCGCGCCATCCCACGTCCATCCGACCAACCCCGCTTGTATCCGTCCTGGTACTCTTTTTCCAGCATCCACAACCACATCCACCCGGCATGATCGTCAAACAGCGATACCTTCGCGTCGCGCATGCCGTCCTTGTAGCCCTGGTTATATCGCCCGGACGACATCCTCATGGACGTTTGGTTTTCGGATTGTTTCTCCGCCCCAGAGCAACCGGCGACCAGCGCGAGCGTCGCCGCGCACATCCATCGCAAGCCTGGAATTCGTCGAATCATGCGTCGTTATCTCGCTTTTCGCTTTGCGGCCCTTTTAGCGTTTCTTCTTGCGATAAATCCCATGTTCGCACGCGACGACAAACGTCTCCGCCGTCGTCTTGAGCTGCTCCCACTCCCTCCGGATCTTGCGGGCTTCGTCCGGCTCGATCGCCCCGTCGTCCGCGACCGAATGGCTGACTTCGTTGAGCAGCTCGCTGAACGCCAGCACCAGGTGTTGCGTCGATTGAAGCAGATCCGAATCGATATCCAGGCTTTTGGCCTCGGGATTGTGGACGAAAAAACCGTTTGCCTGTTGACAGAGCCACCCGACGACGCCGATGTGCCCGGTGTATTGAACGAGATCCCGCAGACGGTCCAACGGGTTTCGCGTACCGCTTGCGTCGGGATCGTCCACATCTGACGCTTCACACCATTTATACACCAGGGCCGGGCTGAGCCGCAGATGCGCCGCAAGGGCCTTCACGCCGACCTTTTCGGACGCCTCTCGCAGCACTTCGTGGGATTCCATGTCGCGCTCCCTAGGCCGCCGCCTTCAACCCCACCAGCCGTCACCGATCGAACCGCGATTATAATCCCGCCGCCCACGCGGAGTACAGTCTTGCATCCCGACCCTCAAGTCGATCCTTTCCAAACGCAAACGACGATCCGGAGACTTCTTGACGAAGCCGGCATCGCCCCCCGAAAGCGCTTCGGCCAGCATTTCCTCATCGATCGCAACCTCATGAACCGGCTCGTCGAAGCGGCCGAGATCGAGCCGTCCGATTGTCTGCTCGAGGTCGGCGCCGGGACAGGCAGTCTCACGAGTCTTCTCGCCGCGACCGGCGCCCACGTGATCACCGTCGAAATCGATAAGGCCCTCGCTCCCATCGCCATCCGGACCCTAGCCGCCCATCCCAACGTTTCGTTGCTCCACATCGACGTGTTAGCCAATAAGTCCACGATCGCGCCTGAATTGCTCTCCGCGTTGAGGGACGCATTACAGGGTTCCACCGCCCGATTCAAGCTCGTCGCCAACCTGCCTTACGACATCGCGACGTCGCTGGTCATCAACCTGTTGCTGACCGAACTGCCGCTCGCGCGCCTGTGTTTCACCGTCCAAGCCGAAGTGGCGGACCGGTTCCTCGCCCCACCGGACTGCTCCGACTATGGCCCCGTCAGCATCATCACACAGGCTCTATGCCGCGTCGAACGAATCGCCAAAGTCCCACCGCAAGCCTTCTGGCCCGCTCCGAAGGTCGCGTCCGCAATGGTCCGCTTCGATCCCTTTCCGGTTGCTAACAGGCCGATCGCGCAGCCCAAGGACTTCTCGCAGTTCGTCCGCGGATTTTTCCTGCATCGCCGTAAGACGATGGGGCATCTTACCCGCATTCACGCAAAGTCGGTTGCAATCCTCGCGGCCCTGTCAGCCCTGGACGTCGATCCTTCGTCCCGCCCTGAAACCCTTACGGTTGCACAATGGATTCTCCTCTTTCATGCCGTCCAGTGACGCCGCCCTATCGATCGGTTATACTCACTCTTTCAATCCATGTAAGACCGGAGCAAGGCCTGACGATGTCATCCAACGATCCCGACGTTACGGCGATTTCGACGACGCATCTCGTCAAGAGCGAGGATCTCAACCATCACAACACGCTCTATGCCGGCCGATGTGTCGAGTGGTGCGTGCAAATGGCCTATATCGCCGCCGAAAACTGCTTCAACGAGCCCCGGCCGCTTGTCTTCATGTCGATCCGCAGCCTCTCCATGCGAACGCCGGCCCGGCTCGGCGAGATCATTCAATTCACCGGCCGCGTCGATTACGTCGGCGAGGCGACGATCGGTATCCGGGTCGATGCCCGAAAGCTCCAGCCCAAGGACGACCCCAAGCCCGTCGTCACCGGCACGTTTCTCTTTTGCACCGTCGATGAGGGGGGATTTTCCGTCCCCCACGGCCTACCGCAGCTAGACGCCCAATCAGCATCATCGCAAAATCGCTGGAAAAACGCTGAGCGCGAGTTAACCCCTGTTCAGTCCTAACTCCCAAACGATATGAACCTCGACGACACGATCGTCGCCGTCAGCTCTCCGCCGGGCTCGGCGGCGCGCGGGATCATTCGACTAAGCGGCCCGGAGGCTCGCCGCATCGCCGATCGGTTCTTTCGCTCTGACGGCCCTTCACTCGAATCACTCATGGAGGCCTCCTACCTGACGGGCCGCGTCGATGTCGCCGGGACGCTGCTGCCCTCGACGGTCTACTTCTTCAAATCGCCGCGGAGCTACACCCGGCAGGACATCGTCGAGCTTCATCTTCTCGGTTCGCCGAACGTCTTGGGCATCCTCCTGGAACAATGCCTGGCGTCCGGCGCGCGACGCGCCGAACCCGGCGAGTTCACAGCGCGAGCCTTCCTCGCCGGCGCCCTCGATCTCTCTCAAGTCCACGGCATTGCCGGGATGATCGCCGCGCGGTCCGACCTCCAACTTCAAGCAGCATCGCGCTTGCTGCACGGCGAGTTATCGCGGACCGCACAGACCGCCCGCGAAGAACTAGCGGACCTACTCTCATTAGTCGAAGGCGCGATGGATTTCGCCGACGAGCCCATCGAGTTCATCGCGCCGGCCGAGCTGCGCCGACGGCTCGCTTCCGTCCATCAGGCTCTTCAATCCACCGCCGCCGCCGGCCTTCGCGCGGAACGCTGGGGCGATCTTCCTCGCGTCCTGCTCGCCGGCCCGCCGAATGTCGGCAAATCGAGTCTTCTCAACCGTCTGACCGGCCTCGATCGCGCTATTTGCGCCCCGATGGCCGGAACGACGCGGGATGTGCTCACCGCTCCGCTCACTCTGGACGGGCTCGATTGCCTCCTGATAGACGTCGCCGGTCTCGATGATGCCGTTACTCATCTCGATGCCGCCGCCCAGGCCGCCGCGCAGACGGCTTTGAACAATGCGGACTTAGTGCTTCACATTTTCGACGCATCGAAACCCCTTGAAACCCACCGATTGCAATCGGCGGGCTTCGCGCCTGCCATCCTTGTCTTTAACAAGTGCGATCTTCTCAACGAAGCGGCCAAGGATCGGATCCGAGAGGATTTCGCGCGACAATCCACCGATCAAATCTGCCTCATCAGCGCCGCCACCGGCGAAGGCTGCGATGCCTTAAAACAAGCGATCGCACAGGCCCTGCACGACTGCCCGGTGGACATCAACGACGCCGCCATCGCCCTCGTCGCCGAACACCGGCAGGCCCTGGAGGACGCCCTGGGCTGCCTCGCTCGGGCCATCGAGCTTGCCGAACGCGGTGGCGAAAGCCTCGCGGACGCCGATCTCGTCGCCGCCGAGTTGCACATCGCCGCGACCGCCCTCGCGGCCCTCGTCGGCCGCGATGACACGGAGGACCTGCTCGGCCGAATCTTCTCCCGTTTCTGCGTCGGCAAGTAGCATCTTTCGGGTATCATCCGTCGTCTCGGAGCACCGCATGGAACTCGACGG
>CAYMXF010000090.1:0-11514 GCA_964393935.1 uncultured Planctomycetaceae bacterium | reverse complement strand
CGAAATCGCCACTGCGATTTCCGGGCGGCGTGTCAAGGGCCGACCGGCATTTCCACCCCTGATCCGCACCGCCAAAACAAAGCCTGAATGGGTTGGCGTCTGATAAAAACGAACCTGATCGCCGGATGGATATCGCTTCAGTCACGTCTGAACCCGCTCGATACATCTGACACGGACGGTTTTTGGGACGAGCAGCGGGGGCCCTTGACACGGATGTTGTGTCAAGGACGGGGACCGTCGCCGAAGCTCCGCGGCAGGAATGGAATCCACGCTTGTCTTCTCGTGCAATCAACATCCTAAAGCCCGCCGGCGATTCACAGCCGCGGCCTATGACCCGCAATCGGGCGATTCCGCTTCGTCGCAAACTGCCATTTTCCGGCGCCGAGCTACCGCCTCAGATGCCTTGCGGCAACGACTCGACGCCGCGGCGCAAAGTCCTCGTCATCGCCAGCCGCTTTCCGCCGGTCGCCTCGGTCGGCGCCACTCGAATCCGCAAGTTCGCCAAGTATCTGCCGGAATTCGGCTGGGACCCCGTCATCATCACGGGGGCCGCCCGCAAGGGCGATTTGACGCTCCAGGATGCCCGCCGCGCGTCGGACTTTGAGAGTCTCGCCGATCTGCCGATCGAGGTCCCCATCCATCGTCTGGGCGCGGCCTTGGATCACTGGCCGACGTTCCTCGCCCGTGCAGCGGCGAAGAAGTTCGCGTTGTTAACCGACCTTTTCGGGTTCGATGAACATCGTTGGACCGGCGCTCTCAAATGGCGTTTTCAGTGCATGCACGACGCAGTCGCTTTTCCCGACCGCGGGATATGGCGATTGCCGTCTACCGTCCGTCTCGCCCTGCGACTTCACCGTCAACACAACTTCGACGCGATTTTTTCCACCGGGATGCCCTTCAGTGACCATGTCACCGCGATGGTCATCCAGTCGCTGATTCGCCGCCCGTGGCTGGCGGATTTTCGCGATCCCTGGGTGGAGTACATTCATTGGCAACAGTGGCAATCCGAATCAGGCCGCCGGCTAACGACCGCCGCCGAGTCCGCCGTCATTCGCAAAGCGGCGTTCGTCATCAGCGTGAATGACCACATGACGAGCCGCTTTGCCGGCCGCTATCGACGCGTACCGTCGGCAAAGTTCGCAACCATCGCCAACGGCTACGACCCTGCTGACTTCCCACCCGTATCGGAACGCCGAGCCGCCTCCGGTTTTCGAATGCTCTACGCCGGTTCTCTTTACGGCGCGCGCAAGCCGACGACGATGCTCGCCGCCTTTCGCAAGTTTCTCGACGACACGCCTGGCAGCCGCCGTCACGCGGTCTTTGATTTCGCCGGACGCCCCGGCCCACACGTCGAGGAACTCCTAGAGGCTTCCGACGCGGGAAACGTTCGCTACCTTGGAATGCTCCCACACGGCAAGGCGCTGGAGGCGATCGCCTCCGCCGACGTGAACGTCATCATTCTTCCCAACTTGCCCGGCAGCGCGAACGACTCGACGGCCAAGCTTTACGAATGCCTCGGCAGCGGCCGTGCCATTCTGGCCGCCGTCCCGCCCGAAGGTGCCGCTGCGCAAGAGCTTCGTCGATTCAACGGCGTCAAGCTCTGCGATCCGGACAACGTCGAAGAGATCAGTCACGCGATCGCAGAGTATTATCGCGCCTGGCTCTCGGGTGGTTTGACCGTTAACCGGTCGGCTTCGTCACTCGCCGACGTCACGCGCCGCCGCCAGTCCGGCCAACTCGTCGCGCTCCTCAACGCCGCGGCCGGCAGATGGAGAACGGAGGCGCGACGATGAACTCTCTCGTCACAAAACCCGGCTTCGACACCTGGACGGGTCGTCTGATCCGCAAGATGCGCCGCCTTCGCAGCGAAACCTGCGTCACGATCCTCACATATCACAGCGTCTCGCATACCGAGACGATCTATAATTCGGAACTCCGCCACGAGCCGGCTGACTTCGAGGGGCAGATGGAATACCTCGCGGAGAATTACACGCCCCTGAGCCTCCGCGATTTGCTCGACCGGCTTACGCGACAGGATCCGCCTCATCGCGGCGTCGTCGTGACGCTTGACGACGGCTTTGCGGACTCCATCCGGCAGGCTTTGCCGATCGCGCATCGCCGCCGCATCCCACTCACCGTCTTTCCCGTCACCGCCGTCATCGGCAACCGGGACCTGCTCTGGCAGCACAAGCTCGCGTGGCTTGTCGCCCAGGGGCTGGAAGCCCGCGTCATTGACGCCTTTACCGTGGAGGGCTATCCACCGCCGCATGAAAATGTAACCGCGGCCGAGTACGTACGAGCGAATTATCGTTCCGACACGCCGACTGTCCTCGAATCGCTCCTACAAAGCGTGGGGCAGTCGGGCGCCGGGCTGGCCGCAACCCACCGCCCCTATCTGGAGCCCGAAGAGATGAGCGGTGCCGACCGGGACCTCGTCGAGTTTGCTAATCACACTCATACGCACCCGATTCTCTCGGCCCTCAACATCGAACAGCAACATGAAGAGATCGTCGCCGCATGCGACGCCCTTCGCGCTCTGACCGGTTATAACCCGATCGCGTTTGCGTACCCGTTTGGTTTGAAGCGCCACTACAACGCCGACTCGACTCGCATCGCGCAAGAGACGGGCCATCTCGCGACGCTCGACATGCGCCGCCGCATCAACCGCCCGCAGGTCGATCCTTTCGATCTGAGCCGCAAACCCGCACCGGTGTGCTCGCCGGACTCCCTTGAACGAATGTTGGAAGATTGGCCCGACAACGCTGAGCCTATTTTGCCTGGAGGGCGCGCATGAATACCGCCCCGCGCACCCTCGTCGTCCCGCCCTATCCGGGCGAATTCGGCTGGGAGTTGATGAACTGGCAGGGCCGCGTCCGATGGCTCGTCGAGCACGGCGAATATTATCGCGTCGTGATCTGCGCCGCCTCCGATCGTCGCGCGCTCTATGCCCACCGCGCCTATGATCGCGACGTCATCTTTTGTCCGATCCCCCGACTCGAATGGCCCGGCGCCGCCTGCGAGGACCATCGCATCGATGAAAATGGGGGCCGTCTGGATCCCGCGCATTTGCGACACTTGGCCGGCGTGGCGGCCCGTCACGCCTGCGAGCAATACGGCATCGATGTCGCCGGTGCGGAGTTTTTCACGCCGGATTATCGCGCCTCCATCTGGCCGACTAATCGCGCGCACCAGACCTTCGCGGAGATGCGCCAGGCGTCAGCGATCGCGACGGATATCCTACTCATCCCGCGCGAACGGTCCGTTGCGACGGAGCGAAACCATCCACGAGCATGGTGGGACGATCTCGCCGAGCGTCTTCGCAGCGTTGGTTTGACGATCGAGTGGTATACCCCGCGCCTCGACAATGCGATCCGGCAGCTTTCTAGAACGCGGCTTGCCGTCGGCGCGTCCACCGGCGGTTTACATTTGGCCGGCCTCTGCCGCTGTCCGCATTTCGTCTGGGGAAGCGGCGCGGAATCGCGATGGACGCAACTCTGCATCACCAATCGCCAGCGCTACGAGACGGTCTGGAATCCTTTCGGCACGCCCTGCCGCTACGACGAATGTGGCTGGCAGCCCGCCGTCGTACGCGTTGTTGAGAGAGTTCTCCGGGCGCTGTCGGAGATCGGTTTGCCGGGCGGAGTGAAAGCGCCCTCATGGTCGCTCAAGCCCAGTTGGCGAATCAAGCGCCGTTTGGCGCGACTCCTCGATGACAAGAACGGCGTCTTACCCTGGCCGTGGACGGTCCGGCGTTTTGTTCGCGAGCACATGGTCTAACCGTCGATGGAGCACGAGCGAAGCGGAATGGCGCATAGAAATCTGCTCTTAGCCGCGTATCACTTCCCGCCGCACGGCGGAAGCGGCGTCCAACGCGCCTTGAAGCTCGCGCGATACCTGCCGCATGCCGGCTGGCAGGCACACGTGCTGACGGCGGGGCACTGCCATTATCCGGTCCTCGATCCCACGCTCTGCGATGATCTTGATGATGCGTCGCGAGTCCACCGAGTTCTCGGTTGGGAATCGGGTGCGATTGCACGGCGGGTCGCCGGACGCCTGACCGCAGCGCCGGTCGATGGCTCCGGGGCGAGTTCTTTTGAGGATCACCTCTACTGGCGGCTCGATCGATGGATGAGCCGCCTCCCGCTCGCGGAAAACGAACTGCTCTGGCTGCCGAGCGCTGTTCGTCGTGCACGGCGTATCATTCGCGACCACGCCGTCGAGGCCGCCGTCACGACATCGCCGCCTTGCTCAACGCACCTGCTAGGCTGGTGGCTCCACCGCCGTATCGGCATCCCGTGGATCGCAGAGCTTCGCGACCCGATCCTCGACAACTTTGCCTATCGGCCCTCGTCGCAGCTTGCGGATCGATTCTATCAATGGCTGGAAAGGGCCGTTGTTCGAGGCGCGGATCGCGTCGTCGTCACCTGTCCGGAGTTGGCCGACCGCTTGCGTGAGCGATATCCCGACGTTCCGCCCGGCCGCTTCGTGACCATCACCAACGGTTTCGATCCCGCCGACGCGCCCGCCATCGTTCAACCAACGCACAACCGCTGCTTCACGCTCACTCACGTCGGCGCCTTTTATCGAGATCAGACCGTCGGGCCGATCCTTGAGGCGGTGCGCCGTTTGCGAGCAGCGCGGCCGGACCTTCGCGATCGGCTGCGATTTCGCCTCGTGGGAACACTGGCGGCCACACAGCGGTCGCTGATCCAGCCTGATGACGGGATGTTCCTGTCTCAAGACGGATACGTCGACCACTGTCGCGCCATCAGCGAGATGGCCAAAGCCGACGCACTGATCCTGACAACGCCGGCCACCGATGGCGGCAGACTGTGTATTCCCGCAAAGACCTTCGAATACCTCGCGTTCGGGCGGCACATTCTTGCGTTCCTCCACGAACAAACGCAGATTGCCCGGATCGTCCGTCAGGCCGGCAATTGTACGCTCGTCCATGGGCCGGACGCCTCTGATTGGGCAAACGCGATCGAATCTTGCTTCGACGCATGGAAAGACAACCGACTTCAGCAGCCGCGCGACCGCGCCGTCATCGATGCCTTCCGCCGCGATCGTCTGGCCGCTCGATTCACGCGCATCGTCGAAGACTGCGTGGAATCGGCCCCTCAACTGGGCGCGATCCGGCCGGGCATCGCCCAGGAGCACGCCGCATGAAGATCGCGTGGCACATGCCGACTCTCCGCCGTTCCTGCTGCGGCCTTTCCATTCGTGCCCTGCGCCTGGCGGACGGCCTTCGTCAGATGGGTCACGACGTCACTTTCCTCGTCGCCGAAAACAAGACCGATATTGTATCAAACTCTATAAGCGGTCATCGACTTCAGCGACTCAGCACACGTCGCACCGTAGCCATGCACTGGTCCCTTCAGGCACTCACCCGCCGCCGAATTGGAGCCACGCTCGCCGAGCAGTTCGATGTGGATCACGACATCATGCTCTCCTGCCAGCCCGAATTCGTCGCGGCGTACGGCAAACATCATCTTCACCACCCAATCGTGTTCATCTGCGGCGGCACGACGCTCCTCCACGACGAAGCGGATTCCCGCCAGGCCTCTGCCCAACCTCGCCCGAAGCGATGGCTCTACGCGATCGACCGGTTGTTGAAACATCGCAACGAAAAGGCGGCCTTTCGCACCGCCGAGGCCGTCATCTTCGATAGCCACGCCACACGTGAACTCGCCATCCGCGATTACCGTCTCGATCCTGATTGCTGTCATACGATCCACAGCGGCGTGGATCCGGAGGCGTTCGTACCGCCTTCTTCTGAACAGCGTATCGAAGCGCGTCGTGGGCTTGAAATCTCCGACCACGATCGCGTTCTGGTCTGGACCGGCCGCCTTTCGTCGGAAAAGAATCTCGACCTGCTTTTGCATGCGCTGGCCCGCTGCCGACAGGGGCCTGATCACGTTTTCATCGTCGGCGATGGTCCTGACCGAGGTGGACTAACCGCGCTCGCCGAGCGTTTGGGACTGATCCCTCGGGTTCGCTTCACCGGCGAGAGTTCGGACGTTCTCGGGTTTCTGCACGCCGCTGACGCTTTTGTCTTCCCGTCGCGCGGGGAATCCTTCGGCAACTCACTCATCGAGGCGATGGCGACCGGCCTGGCGAGCATCGCGCTACGTCCGGACGGCGCGTCGATTCGCAACGCGAGCCTTGAAATTCTCGAACACGAGAAAACCGGGCTACTGATCGATCGCGCCGATCCCGCGGCCCTTGCCTCCGGTATCGACCGCCTGATGAGCGACCGCGAATTTCGAGACAGCCTCGGCACAGCCGCCCGCCGTCGTGCGGAACTGTCCTTTACCTGGCCCCAGGCCATCTCCCAATTAAACGACTTATTGATACGACTCGGCGGCGCCGCGCGCCGAAGCCGGTCATCGACACTCCACCGCGCCGACGCGACGGCTCGTTCGTCTTATGCCTAGGGAAACATCATGCGATTCGCCATCTATGTCACTCTGATCTTCGCCGTCCTTCCGCTCGTCTTCCTGCGGCCTTTCTTCGGCCTCTGCGTTTACTACGTCGTCTCGTTCCTTCAGCCGAAGCTCTTCTGCTGGCAGCCGGACTTCCAGGATGCGATGCTCGTCGGCGTACCCCTCGTCGTCGGCGCCGTCACGCTCGGCGTCCGCCGCGCCATCCCCACGCCTCGCACCGATCCCAAGACCGGCAAGGTAAGAGGCGTCGTTCAAAAAATCGTGCGTAGCCCCCTCTTCGAGCCCGCGTGGCCTTTAGGCGTCTGCGCCCTATTATTCATGTATATTGCGGCCTCGCGTCTATTGACCCCCTATCCATTATCACAAACTTCCGACCAGTTCCGGGCCCTTGGCAAAATCGTCATCATCACCGCCTTGCTCACGGGGTTGGCCTCCGACCTCCGCCGCTTCCGCGTGCTTTACATCGTCGTCGCGATGTCCGTCGCCTTCTGGGCGATTAAAGGCGGCTTGAAAGTCATAATCATTGGACCCCACCAGGTCTACGGCAAGACCTACGACAACAACTTCTTCGCCCTTACCAGCGTGATGACGCTGCCGATGGTCTTTTATTTTGCCCTCTCTGTTCGACATACGCGTTGGAGAACCTTGCTGCTTGTCTTGGCGGCACTCATGTGCTTGGCGATCATCGGCTCGCACTCACGCGCCGGCTTCGTCGCCTTCTCCGTCGTCATCGCCTTGATGGCCTGGAGCAGCCGCTACCGTCTACGAGCGCTGATCGGCGCCCTGCTTGTCGCGACGGTCACGCTCACCGCCTCGGCCGGTGAAATCAGGCAACGCATCAACTCCATCGTTTCTTACAACGAGGACCGATCCGCCCGTTCACGGTTTCACACGTGGGCGATCGCTCGTGAACTCCTGGTGCAAAACCCCTTGATCGGCGTCGGCTTCAATAATTTCGAAGCCGCCAAGGAACGCTACGAGGGTGGGCGCAAGGCCGCGCATGACATCTACCTGCAAAACCTCGCCGAACTCGGCTTGCTCGGCAGCCCGCTCTGGCTGCTGCTCGTCTTCGGCTCGATGATCAGCATGTACCGCTTCATGCGCCGTTCGAGGCGGCTGCCGACTGAGATGCGCTGGGCCTACCACTGGTCCCGCGGCCTTTTTCTAGGCATGGTCGCCTTCTGCGTCCATGGTTACTTTCACAACGAGGAGTACCTCGAACTCATGTTTGCGCTGGTCGGGCTCAACATCGCCCTTCAGGTCGTCACACGCCGCGAACTCAACGCCGTGTGCTGGGCCGCGCCCTCGCGCCATCTGTCAACACCCGCGGCCCCAGTGACGACTGTTGATGTGATAAACTCTCCCACGTTCCACCCCGCGTATCTCTTCGGGAGATTTGCGAGACCCCGCCGCGCCGCAGGCGCTACGCTCAGCCCGTCATGAACAGTCGTTTCCATGCCCGGGCCACCTCGCCATAATAGATCATGCCCGCGGCGATGGTCCCGACCAGGCTGGCGGCGATGAGCCCCGCCTTCAGAAGCACTAACTGCCGATCAAACCGCTGAACGGCTCCTATATCCGCGGCGAAAAGCTCGATGAGCCGGCACCGCGATTCGATGCTGCCGTGTCGCCAACTGGGGGCGGAGCGCGGTATTCCATTCAACCCGGCGATCTTCGACAACGTTCGGCCGAACAAGTTCGCGGCCGTGACGCAGACCCCGGCCGACGGCGGCTGCCCATGTACCGGACACCGGTTCAAGCATTGACGAACGTCCGGGGTCACGCAGCGGACGCCGAACAGGTCCGCTTGCCTCTCGAACCGCCGCGAGATCCAGCCGAATCCGAATAACCACAGGGCCAGCAAAATAGCGAGCCCTACCAGTTGCAGAATCCCATCGGCTCGTACCCCGCGCTGCTGCAACATGAGCTGAAACATGATTAGGATGCCGCCGGTGACATACATCGACGCTAAAGCGAATAGCCCAAAGTACGGCAGGTGCCAGTGGTGAACGTGCCCCGCTTCATGCCCGAAGACGGCCTCAATTTCTTCGTCGTCCAAAGTTTCCAATAACGCATCCGAAACGAGGATGTAGCGCAGCGGCGGCACGAATCCCATCACGGCCGCGTTGACCGTCATCCCATGCGTATGCCATAAAAGGATATCGCGGTAGCGAAGACCAATCCGTTTACAGATTCGAACGAATCGGTCCCGTAGCGGCCCAGGCGGCAGCGGCTCCGTCGCCCAGATGTAGCAGAGGATCACCGGCGAGACGAGCAGGACCAGGAATGAGACGATTCCCAATATCGCATCGGCCGCCCAGGGCAAGGACGTCATCGTCATCAGTCGCCCTCTCCAAGAATCAGTGAAGTGCTTCGCGAGGACGATCACCACCATGGGCGCAGCGACGATAAATATTTGATGGCGAAACTTGTCGCCGAGGTAGTTAAGAAGAGACGTATCAGGCGCCGATTGATCGAGCGTCGCCGCCGAGAGCGCCGCCGTCGCGTCGTTCTCACGCATCCAATCGTCGGCTTTAGCGTCCTCTCGCGGCGGTGGTAGCGATGTACCACGAAGCCTTACCTCGACGGGATACTGAATCACCCAGATCGCACCGAGTGAAATGAAGAACGGTACAATCACCAGTAAATCGCCGACCAGCGGAATCCTCGCCAAGCCCCATTGATGGCGCACCAAGGGGGCCCAGGGGGTCAGGATCATCGTCCCCGCAAGCATCGCTGCGAGGAGAAGCTGAAGAATGAACTGCCCCGTTGAAAGAGCCTGAATCGCGCGATCGTATCCCTTCGGTGACCCGTCCAGCCGCCGCAACGTGACCCGTCGGACGAACCAAGCCGCCAGAGCCAATACCAGAATCTGGCCGACCGCGACCGCTAGCGTCGCGCCCTGACGGCCGGCCAAAAGATCGAGTTCCGGAGGCGGCAGATCATCGCTCAGGACGAACGCAAATGCCATTATGACAATGAAGTACATCGCAACCACCGCCTCAACAGGATCGTACAAGGAGTAGGATGACCCCGCACGGATGATACTCGGCCGTAGGTTTTTTGCACCCCGGCCGTTTCACCCCTGGCCGGTTTTTGCGGTACCATGCTCAGCGCTGGGACGTAAGGCATGAATCGTCTGTCGCGTTCCGCACATTTATTATGGAGAAAACCGATGTCGCGCATTCTCATGACTTTGGCGGGCCTGACCATCCTCCTTTGCGGGGCTTTTTGCTCGGCTCAGGAACCTCCCACGGCCCAGACCGCTACGACGCGGCCGGCCGGCGATAAGCGCAACGTCCGAAACTTCCGCCCGGAAGACCCCAATTTCCTACTGGACAGAATGATCAAAGAACTGAATCTCGACGAGGCGCAGCAGCAAGCCGTCTCCAAGGCCCTGAAGGACCATCTCGCCTACATGACCCAGATTCGGCAGTCCATGCAACAGCAGCCTTCCGAGGGCTATGAAAAAATGCGGGCGATCACCGACGAGATGCGCACCGCCCGCGAGACCGGCGATAACGAGAAGGTCAAACAATTGAGCGAGCAATTGCGGCAGATCGGTCAGGAGCAGCAGGCCCGGATGGCGCCGATGCGGCAGCAAATCGCCGAGAGCCAGGACAAGTTACGGGGCGAACTCATGGCCACGCTCCACGACGATCAGAAGAGCGCCTTTGAAAAGTTTTGGGATGAGCGAATGGCCCGACAGTCGCCCTACCGAGGACCGGAACGAAGCCCCCAAGCTCTAAAATCGCTGGTGGATCGGCTTCCCGCACTATCCGCCGAACAGAGGCAACAGATCGATCAACTCTTCCGTCAGCACGTGGAGGCTGCAAAAGCGACTCAGAAGGGAACGCCTGCCGAGCGGACGCTGGTGACCAAACTCTACGACAGCGTGATGGCGCTCCTCACGCCCGAGCAGCGGTCGCTCCTCGAGTCGCAGCTTGCGGGCCGTCGAAGCGGCGTTCGCGACGTCGAAGTCGCTCCTCCGCCCGCGGGACGGCCGGTTTCACCTGCACCGCCGGCACAACCCGTGCCCCCTCAAGACGCTCCGTAATACAGGGTGAGAGGCAGGGCGGGTTTTACTCGCCGATTTCGGTGCGCAGGGAGAAGCCGCGGGCAGAGTCCGCCTTACTTGGCGACCACGTCCGGGATCGCGCGAAGAATCGCGCCGATCGCTACCACTGCCAGACCCAGCAAGACGTTGATCATCAGCCAATAACCCCGTCGACGACGAAGCCCCTCAAACGCGGCCGATCGTCCGGCCAGCGCGCTGGCGAGAAAAAACACCGCCATCGCCAGGATGATCTTGACCCCCATCAAGCCGTGATAGAACGGCTGACCTTGATGCGCCGGCATCTCGTTGCGGATGTAGTTGTAGAACCCCGTCAAGAGCAAGATGGCGATCGAGAACATCACCAGCCTGGCGGAGCGCCGCCGAACCGATTCGACCAGGCCCTCGCGAGCCTCCTGCGGCGCCGCCTTGATCGAAGGGAGCACCACAAAGAGGCTGAAGATCGCCCCTCCCACGGCGACGATGGCTGCCGTCAGATGAAGCCAACGAACTACGATATTCACGAAATCGAGGTGTTGCATAAAATCCATCCCTGGTGTCACTTCAATCGATCATCGCCGCGTATTCGCCGAGTTCTTGCCGAAAGTCTCGCATCTTGATCCCGAAGGCCTTTTCCACCGGGGCGACATCGCACACTGAGTCCTCTTGCGACATCTGTACCTGCCCCACGTTAAAGCGAAGGCTCCGTGGCAGGAGCGGCAGCTTCATTAGCGTCATGGCCATCAGCTTCGCCACCGGTACAGGCTGACCGATGATCGGCTTCCACGCCTTCGCGCCCGGAATTTTCTCGCGGCAGATGCGATACAACTCTTTCCAAGTGATCGCCTCCGGCCCGCCCAGCTCAAAAATCTTTCCAATCGTCTCAGGCATCGATAGCGCCGCAACAAAACAGTGCGCGACATCCTTCACCGAGACCGGTTGCAACTTCCGCTGACCATCGCCGAAATAGGGGATGACCGGAAACGGCGCGGGCAGAAAGCCCAGCACCGGCAC
>CAYMXF010000089.1:0-11542 GCA_964393935.1 uncultured Planctomycetaceae bacterium | reverse complement strand
GCTTGGCCGGGCTGCTCCTCATCTTCGCCGCGCTCCCCGCGAACACCCCGCCGAAGCCATCTGCCCGAAACAAGAAAGATCGAACGGCCGCCGGCGAAACATCATCCGTTGCGGCCGCGTCGGTGTTCTCCGCGTACTGGCTCGAACTCCTCGCCGCTGCGACGGTCGCCCTCGCCCTCGTCTCGGCCGTCTTCAACGACTCATGGCTGCTGTCGCGCGGATGGGTTCTCCAACTGGCCGCCGGTTGCGGCTGGGCCATTCTGATCTCGCGCATGGCCGACCGGCGTTGTATCGAGCGCATCCTCCTGGCCGGCTCCTTGATCGCCGTGTGCGCCGTCGCCATGTCCTTCGGGCACCGCCAGGCGCATCACGTCGAATACTTTGCCTGGCCGATCGGCCCCGTCACCCTCACGGCAGGCATGGCCGCCCTCTGGGCCGCGGTCGCTTTGGCCAAACTCACCGACTTGCTACCCGGCCCCTCACGGGCGAGCGTGTCGCCGCGAAGTATCCTGTGGACCGTCGTCGTCCTCGGGGCGGTTGCCGCAATGCTGATCGTCGCGGCGCGTCGTGGCGCATGGTTGGCCGTATTCGGCGCCGCGATCTACACGGCGATCGTAGTGGCATGGCGACAGGGTTGCACGCGGCGATCGAGAACGCTCGTCCTCACATCGGCGGCCATGTTATGCGTCCTCGTTGCAGCCTACATTGTCATTCAAAGCAGAAGTTCGGATCCCAAAGCGTGCATCCCCGTCACCTACCGTCTGATCTACTGGAAGAACACGATCGAGAATCTCGCCGACCACTCGCTCCTCGGCCACGGGCCGGACATGTTCATGTGCAATATGTCCTCGATCATCGGCCAACAACGCGCCGAGATGCCGCGCCTCCTGCATGGCACGATCGACCCCGAAGCCCACAACGAGTGGCTTCAGGCGATGTTCGAACTCGGCGTGCCCGGCGGATTGTTGTACTTGTCGATTCCGCTGATTGCCGTCGTTCTGGCGACGCGAGCGTGGCTTCGCGGGGCCGTCACGGATCGACAGACGGTCCTGCTCGCCTGCGCGGCGGGGCTTGTCGCCGTGCTCGTCTCTGAAGCCGGCAGCATCTGTCTTCGGCGCGGCGGAATGAACATCTGGTATTGGACGCTGATCGGCGCGACCGTCGCCTGGACGCGTTGGTCGGCTGGACATCCCGCCCGCAGAGCGCCGTCGCCTCGCTTGGACACCTTGGCTCGCGTCGCCGCCGTCGCCGTCGCCCTGGTACTTGGCTTCGTCCAGTTCGAAGAGGGTCGCCGTCGGATCGCGCACGTCCGCGGCTGTCTGAAAATGAATCATGACGATCGCCTCGCCGTGGAGGAACTGACTCAAGCCGGTTGGAGACTCGGCGCTTGGCAGGCGGTTGCGGCGCGAGCCGATCTGGGCGACGCCCAGCTTGCGGTGGCGCGCTCCCTGCAATCCGATCCCGCGCAATCCCGGTTCTGGGCGGCGCAAGCGACGAACACCTGGCGCGAACTGAATGACCTGTACCCCGCCTATCCCGGCGCGGTCTGTCGACTCGCCCAGGCCCTCCAATTGGCCGGCGACGGGGTCTCGGCCTGTGACGCGCTGAATCGGTTTCTCACGACGATCAACTCCTACGACATGCCGGCCAATTATCTACGCGTCGTGCTCTGCCCGTTGGAGCCGCGGGAAACCCTCGAAGGCGTCCGGCGGGCGCTTCGCGACGGAGAGTGGATGAGCGGCGCCGCCGAAAAAGTGGCGGCCGCCTTCGAGTCGCCGGCGATTCGCGAACAATGGCCGAAACAAGTGCTCGCCGCCATCAACGCGATCACCGATGCGCCGACACCGGAATGGGCCAACACCCTCGCGCCGGAGACCCTGCGAATCGAAGCGGCTCGCTTCGCGGCCGTGGGCGACTCTTCCTCCGCCGCGCGAATGCAATCAATCGCGGTGCGCGCGTATGCGCGACTGGCCGAGGAGTATTCGCCCTATCGCCGATCGTCCTTTGCCGAGGCCGACGCGTCGTTGCAACTCGCGCGGTTTTCATTCGCCTCCGATCCATCGAAACCCGACGACGCTTTCAGACTACTCAGCCAAGCCGAGCAGCTCGCCATGCAAGGCGTGCCTCAACGGGCCGTGGCCGACGCCGGGCCCAATAGCGAGTGGGTCGGCGGAAAAGTCATCCCCGCGGAATTTCCTCCGCGTTTGCGGCCTCTTTGGCGATTTTCCGCAAAGCTTCGCCTCGCCACCGGCGGCGACCGGCGAATCGTTCAACAACGGATCGAATGGAGCCTAACCGAAGAGGAATCGACGCCGCAGCGCGTGACGCAGGAACTCGGCGCGATCTCCTCCGAATTGGTCAGCATCTATCGACGAATGGAACCCACCCGACGCCCACAGAACTTCCCCGCATTGGTCGCCCTCGCCAACCAATACGGCCCCCGTCCCGCGAAGGCGCCGGGTCGCTAGCGCCATTCATGCACACCGATTGCAACCAAGCGTAACTTCCTCCCGTCGCCATCCGATCCCCAGACCCCTTGTATTGATTGGATTCTGGATCTGCTGCAATCTGCTTTCATCTGCGGATGTTTTCATGGCCCTACGGCCAGCCACGCTTCGTTGAGCGTGAGATGCGCGATGTTCGCGCGGTCGTTGGAGTAGAGGATGTGAATCAGCCCGTCAGGTCGAAGATCGGCCGTGGCGGAGGTTTGCACGGCGGAGGGATAGGCGTAGTTGCCGTCCCCTTCGACCAGGACGTGGGGGGCGATCCAGGACCGGCCGTCGTCTTCCGAGACCGTCACCGACAACGGGTGCCTCGCCGTCTGGCTGTCGTTAAAGACGAGCAGCAATCGGCCGCTGGAAAGTCGCAACAAACACGCCGGGCTGTCGGGGTTGGCGAAGCCGGCGTTGACCGGCATCGACCAGGTTCGTCCCGAATCGTCTGAAGCCATTGCCCATAGGAATTGTTGGCCATTGTTGCGCATGACCGCCAGGAGACGGCCGCCTTCGAGTCGAACAAGCGACGGCTGGATATTTCCGAAGGGCTGGCCCGTCGCGACGTACGATCGAAGCGTCCACGACTGCCCGTCCGTGGAGACGAAGAAGAGCGAGCGATGCCATAGATCGTCGTAGGCGGGCAGTAGCAGCTCGCCATCCGTCGTGCGGAGCGGCGGGAAGCGGACGTTCGAGCCGGGCGGTCCGTCGATCGCGCTGGGCGACGACCAGGTCTGGCCGCGATCGGCCGAGTATTGCCATTCGATCCGCGCAGTGCTCCATCCAAATGGCGCGATGGCGCTGAACAACCAGACCGCGTCGTCCTCGCTGTACAAAACCGGATTGCCCTCCGGCTCGGCGCGATCGAGATGAACCCGAGGGGCGTTCCACGCGGTCTGCCCAGCCGGGCGGCGCGCGAGATAGATCGCGGAGTCGTCGAGTTCGCCCGGGCCTTTGTAGGAGTACCACGCCGCCAGCAGTTCACCGTCCGCAAAGGCCGTGATCGTCGGCGCGTGGCTGCCGATACGCCCGTCGATGGAATCGAAAACGAGCCGCGTTTGGAAAACGGGTTCGCCCGCCGGGAAGGCGCCGGCGCTCGTCTCGATGTTGAAGGCCGGTTGCAGACTCAGATCGATGTAGAAATTGAAGTAAGCAGGGCAGCCTGCGGTGAACAAGCAGAGCGCCGCCATTAGGGATTGTAACCGTCGATGATTCAAAGAAACTAATCGAGGTGACCGCATCGTCAATTTCCGGACGGCCGGCGGGGGGTTCTCACCGGCGGGAAACAGTCTAGCGGCGAATAAGTTTCCTATGGCGAGGGAAGCGAAGAGGCGGTGTGTGTTTATTGGCGATTACCGCACGACGCCGCGGAAGACGGGCGTGTATCCCGGAAAGACCGTGGGAAGCGACATGTTGTCGGCGCGCATGGCGAGAATCTCGCCGAGGATGTCGCGATAATCGGTGGTGATGGCCAGGTCCAAGTGTTGGTTGAGCTGATCGGGATTCAGGCCCGGCCAATTGGTGAAGACCCGACCACCGTTGACGTTTCCGCCCATCACGAACATCGCGCCGCCCGTGCCGTGATCGCAACCGCCGCTCGCATTGGGAGCGACTTGGCGTCCGAACTCGGACATGACCACCATCGTGAACGACCCGAGTAGATTCTGCATATCGAAGTAAAACGCCTCGACGCATTGGGCGAATTCCGTCATCAGGTAATTGAGATAGCCATCGGTGGTTCCCTGGCCGACGTGCGTGTCCCATCCGCCCAGGTCGATGGAAGCCGCCTCCAATCCCACCTGAGCCTTGGCCAATTCCGCAACCATCCGAAAGGACCGTCCCCAGAAGTTTGCCGGATACTCGGGGCTGCCCGTCGGTTCTGCATCACGGCTGGATCGTATACCGGTCGGCATCGTATCAGCCATCGTCATCATCCCGTCGCCCGACAGCCGCATTCCGCTGCCGGACCTATCGCCGACGATGGATGAATCGCTCCGGTTCGACCTATCGATCCCGCTCATCGTCTGTAGCGCCGAAATGATATACGCCGCATTGGTTGACAACGACGAACTGGCCGTACGATAAGCTTCTTGCAAGAAGGCCCGTCGTTCAGCATTCGTGTGGCTATCCCCCGACAATCCATAGAAATTCGAAGGGAGCTCCACCAACCCCGGGGCGCCGCTCATCGAACGAGGGATGGAGTAGTTCGTTGAGATGCCGCGGAGGTTAACCGCGGACGCCGAAACCGATAGCAGATGCCGCCCGAGCCAACCGCTCGAGCCGTTCAAAGAGGTTGGCGTCGCCAATTCCATCTGGTCCTGATCTCTGAAGTGCGATCGAATGCCGGCCGGATTGCCGGTCGCATGAACGACGGCAAGATGCCCGGCATCGTAAATCGGCTTGAGCCTCGCCAAGCCCGGCGGCAGACCGAAATACCCGTTGAGGTCAATCGCCTTGAGCGGCGCACTTGAGTCCGGGGGCGGGACCGCAAGTAACCCCCGCGAACTGGCGTAATAAGGATCCGCATAGGGGACGCAAAAGCTCAGACCATCGGCCCCGCCACGAAGGAAGACGACGACCAAGAGATCCCTCTCCGGCACCACAGGGTCGCCCGAGGCGAAGGACAGCTTGGGCATCCAGGCCGGCGCGCTGGCCATTGCGAGGGCGCCCATCCGGCAAGCGGCTTGCAGCCACTGTCGCCGCTCCAAGGCCTCGTACTCGGCGCATCCACAATTGACATTTGATTCGTGAGACATGGACGGACGGGACCTCAATGGTATTGGAAAGCCGGGAGCGACAACGCCAAGGCGAAGGACTCGTTGTATTTACGCCACCTATTATCCGGATGTACGTTGACGTAATTAGCGAGCGCTTGCTGATCGGCAGCGCTCATTTGCCCGCCGAAAAACTTTTGATTCCACAATGCGATGACCTGATCCGTCGACTCGGCCCCGTTGGATTGTCCAATGTAATACGGTGCGATCGGGACGCCCTCGACATTGCCGCCGGCCAGTGTCATCATCAGGTTCCACCGGGACAACAAGCCCGGCGCCCAGTAGTCCGATCGCTGGGGAAAACCATCGGGCATGGACCAGGAAAACGGCTGGTGGCCCATCCAGCCCGGGATCTGGGCCAGCGACATGGTCGCCGACACGTACGTATCGCTGCGTCTGGTAATGTCGGCGAGAAGATGGAACGGGCGCTTGACCTTCGGCGTTGCCAGAAGCATCGACGATTCGGACAGCGCGGTGCGCAAAGTCGCTTTGATGTCGCCGCCGGTCAGGCGAAATGTCAGCGCGGCCTGATCGACCAGCGCCTGCGGACGATCCTCGGAGACGAAGAAGGCGACGAGCTTTCCCGCGATGGTCTGGGACGTTGTTGGATGTAAGGCGAGATAGTCCAAGGCCCGTTCGCCGTCCGTGATCCCGCCACCGGCGGGCAGCGAAAGCCCCATGATTTGCTTCGCCCCGTTATCGTGATAATCAGCTCGAAACTCGAAGGCATTGAGGGTGGAGCCGCTGGTTCCTATCGTCCAGCCGGTCATGGCTCGAGCCATGGCCTGAACGTCTTGCTGCGTATAGCCGCCATTGACACCCAATGTGTGGAGTTCCATCACCTCGCGGGCGTAGTTTTCGTTCGGATGTTCGGCACGGTTCTGTTCGCCGCTCAGGAACCGCAGCATCGCCGGGCTCTTGGCCGAAGCGCGCAACAAGTCCTTGAAGCGGCCCATGGCGTACGGGCGGATCACCTCGCGGTCCTCCACCGTCTTGAGATACCAAATTCCGCTGGCAAATTGATTAACGTTGAAGTGATCGCTCCAAAACTCGACCATTTTCTCGTAGAGCTGTCGCTTGCTGTAAATCGATCGAAGGACAGCAGCCGCGCCCAACTCGTTTGCGTACATCGAATCCATCGAGGAAAGCGCAGTCGCGCTGGCCGAAAGCGTGGTAAACGGCGCCAAGCGAGCGGCCATCTGAGAATCGTCGATCGATTCCGGATTGAGTTGCCGTTCGAGACAGGCGCTGTATCCGAGGCTATTGATCTCGGCGACGTCCGCGGCCCTCGGACCGTAAGTGATCCGGTTCAGTAGGATCGTCTGTGTATCCGGAAGAGGAACAGGGATCCGGTTGGGGAGGATCGCCGAGGCCTCGACGCGCGGTGACGAATCGGTGTCTTCGGATGCGACCGGCGGAAAGAAATTAGGAAGGGAGGAATTCGCCGCACAACCCGTCACGGCGACGCCCGCTCCAACCGCACCGATAAACTGACGCCTGTTTAGTTTCCGCTTGGACCGCATGTGCCCGACCAACTCCTAGTTAATACCATACAGATAAATCGCAAGAAATTCAATTCATGAGACATCTTTATTGGCACACCAATTTGACTATATTTTGGGGCCGAAGCCCCCCAAAACCTTCATGAAGCGGCAACCGAGAAGGGATAGTGGGCTCGGCCGGACGATTTCGGAGTCCGAAATCCCTGTTACTGAAGCTGCGCTAAGACCGCCTCAGGCAGGTCGAAATTGCTATAAACGTTCTGAACGTCTTCGTGCTCTTCAAACGCCTCGATGAGCTTGAGCACTTTCGGGCCGGTTTCGGCGTCCACGGGGATGGTGGACAGGGCGCGTTTAGTGATCTCGTGGTTGTGAACGGGGATGGAGGCGGCCTCCAGGGCTTTGCGAACCGCTTCGTACGCGGCGACTTCACAAGTGACTTCGAAATTGCCTTCCTCCTGTGCGACATCATCGGCTCCCGCCTCCAAGGCGATTTCCATCAGTCGGTCCTCCGTCGCGTCCGACGTGTTGATGGTGAAGACGCCCCTGGTCACGAAGTTCCAACTAACACAGTTGGCCGTGCCGAGGTTGCCGTCGCCACGTTCGAAGATTTTCTTAATCTCCGGCGCCGTGCGGTGAGGGTTGTCCGTCAAGGCATCGATGATGAAAGCCACACCCCCAGGGCCGTAGCCTTCGTACTGCACCGGTTGATACTCCGCTCCGCCGAGTTCCCCCGTACCTTTTTTGATGGCTTTATCGATGGTGTCGGCCGGCATGTTGGCGGCCTTGGCCTTCTCCACCGCGTATCGTAGGGTGAGGTTCGCCGAAGGGTCCCCGCCGCCGTGCTTGGCGGCGACGATGATGTTCCGCGCGAGCTTGCTCCAGAGGCGGCCGCGCCGGGCGTCAGCCACGCCCTTCCTGCGCTTGATGTTGTTCCAACGACTATGTCCAGCCATGAAGGCCTCTCGGGGTTTTTCGAGATTCTAACAGCGATTGCGCGTCTAGGTGTCGTCGCGGTGGACCCTAGCAAAGACCGAGCACGAATGGTTTTACCGACGGCTTCGTTACCCAGGCGTTACAAGTACGGACCCGATACCGGTGTATATTAGAACGTGCACGTGAGGTCCGGATTTTGGACCCGCGACTTGGGTGGTCGTGTTCTTATTGCTGGCGAGATTATGTCGGATTTCCAACAAACTTTTTTAGGAGACTCATTCATGAAGACCCAACGGATTCGATTAACAGCGAATACTAATACGATCGCGTGGGCCTTGATGGCCGTGTTGGCGTTCGGCAGTTCATTGACCGCACAGGAGAAGAAAGACCCCGGCGTCGCGCAGCCCGCCGCGAAGGCCCCGCCGGCCCAACCCGCCCAGCCGGCTACGCCGACGGTTCAGCCTCAGCCGATGCCTCGCGGGCCCAAGCCTCAAGTCGTTCGCCCGATGCCGCAAAACAACAAGCCGCAGCCTCACGCTGCCGCTAGCGACATCCCTGCGCCGACCGTCACGCTCAAGCCGGGCGAGGTTCCGGCGATCAAGTTCGACACGCCGGTTTATGATTTCGGCCGCGTCCGTGCCGGTCAAGACGTGACGCACGATTTCTGGTTCACCAACACCGGCACGGGTCCGCTGGAACTTCTCCGCGTACGGCCCTCTTGCGGCTGCACGCAGGCGGGCACGCACGACAAGATCATTCAGGCGGGTCAGACCGGAAAAATCCCCATCAAGATGTCGACCGGCCACGCGGGCGGCCCGGTAAACAAGACCGTCCTCGTCAACACCAATGTGACCGGCGAGGGTTCGAACATCACACTTCAGATCAAGGGCGAGGTGTGGCAGCCGCTTCAGACCACGCCGTCATCCGCTTCATTTGGCCGCCTGACGGCCGAAAGCATGAAGTCCACGACGCTCGAGCGGAAGCTGACGATTGTCAATAACACCGAGAGCAAAGCCGCCCTTTCGGACATCAAGAGCAGCACGCCGTCGTTCAAAGCGTCGGTCAAGGAGTTGGAGTCGGGTAAAAAGTTCGAACTGACGGTCGCGGTCGTCGCGCCGTTATCGTCGGGAGTCGTTTCGGGCACGATCGACCTCGCGACCGGCGTTTCGGACATGCCCCGGTTGCAGATTCCCGTTAGCGCCTATGTCACGGCGGACGTCGAAGTCACGCCGAATCAGTTGACCTTGGCAACCAACCGGCCGGGGGTCATGCAGCGACAGTTCTTCATTCGCAATAACTCCAGCAAGTCGCTGAAGGTCGCGGACCTGAAGTCTTCCAGTGATAAACTCAAGGTTTCGATCCTCGAGACGCAGCCGGTCGGCATGGCGTATCGCATCAGCCTCGACATCCCGGCGGACTACCAGATTCCGACCGACGGCGACACGATTACCTTCAAGACCGACAACTCGAACATGCAATCGGTGTCGATTCCGATCAAAGCCGCCCCGGCCCTGACCGACGTGACGTCACAGTTCAAGGCGCCGCAGGCCACGAAGGTCGTCACGCCGATCACGGAGAAGGATGTCGCCGCGATGCAAGGCCAGGGCAGTCACGCCGGCCACGATCATCCTACGCCAGCTCCAGCCAATCGCGCGAAGCCCGCTCCAACCGGTACGCAGACCGGACTGAAAAAGTAAAGTGCGGCTTCGATAACGTATCGATCCACCCCGGGTGGCGCACGCCGCGGCGAACGCCGCCCGGGGCCTTCCCTTTCATCGAAGCGCTCGGGTGGTGGAATGATCCGCGATCTACGCACGAGCTTGGTCATTCTCCTCGTCAGCAGCGGCGTGGCCGTGGCGGCGAATCTGCTTCGTCCCAAACCGCTGTCGTGGATCCGAGAAGAGTTGCCGAAGGCGGCCTCGACGACCGTATCAATCTCGACGACAACCGTGGCCCGCTCCGGCATCGTCACCATCAACGACGTTCTTCAACACTTGGCCGCGGGCACAGCCACCTTCGTCGACGCCCGCGAGACCCATGAATACGTGGAGGGACATCTCAAAGGCGCCCTGAACATGTCCTCGAGCGCCGCCTTCAAAGCCGGGGAGGCGCTTGCCGGCATGGTTCCTCCCGACGCAAAGATCGTCGTTTATTGCGGTGGCGGGCAATGCGAGGCCAGCCACAACGTCTCGGATGCCCTCCAGCGCGACTTCGGTTTTACGGATGTGTCGATCTATGAAAAAGGCTGGGAAGAAATCTCGGCCTCGCCGCAACTCGCCGAATGGGTGGTAAAGGGGGAACGGCCATGACGGAGGGCCGCCGCAGAATATGGCGGGGGATATCGCACTTCTGTGCGCTGTCGGTCGCTGGCGTGTTCTTGTACGCCGCTCAGTCGAAGATCATCGAACCACGTCAGTTCATCATCGATATCAAGAACTACCGCGTGGTGCCGGAGGCGTACCTGCACCTGATGGCCGTCTTTCTACCCTGGTGGGAGGTCGGAGCAGCGCTCGCACTCCTGGCCCCGCGGACTCGCCGCGCGGGAGCGATCCTTATCACCGGGATGCTCATCATGTTCATTACCGCCGTCAGCTACGCCACCCTCTACAAAGGCTACAACATCTCCTGCGGCTGCTTCGGCAAGGGCAGCGCGGTCGCCGGCTGGAAGACCATTGCCCTCGATACAGCGCTGCTGATCGCTACATTCATTTCGCTCTTCGGCGCGCGCCGCCGCGTCACGCCGGCTTCGGCGCTACCGGCCGCGGCCTGCAGCGTGCTGGTTTTGTGCGGATGGACATCGATGCGACATGCCTGCTTCAGTGTTGCAGGCGGTTGCCTCGCGCCGGTATGATGCTTCTTTACGCGAACCGCCGGAAAGGAGCCTTCCATGAACGCCACGCAAAAAGCGACCCATCAGCGTTGGGACAATCTGCCGGTCGATAAGCCCATGCCGCTGCTCGCCCGCCGCCGGGTCATCGGCGAGAAGGCGATGATCTCCGAGGTGCGCCTCGACAAGGGCTGCCGCGTCCCCACGCATGCGCACGCGAATGAACAGTTCACCTGCATCGTGTCCGGCAAACTGCGCTTCGGCATCGGCACGGATGGTGCCGCCGACCGATACGAAGTCGACGTCGCCGCCGGGGAAGTGATCCATCTCCCGTCGAATCTGCCGCACTCCGCCGACGCCCTCGAAGACACCCGAGTCCTCGACATCTTCAGTCCGCCCAGCGCCGCGACGGGGATTGACCACAAATAACCCGGTTGGGCAAGCCGTATGGGTGCGTTAGAATCGTGAAAGCTGTAAGGGGGTCGCTACAATGGGTTTAGCCAGGGCATTAGCGGTTGGGCGACGGCATCGTCGGCGCGGTCGACTTTGGCCGATGCCGATTCGGAAGACGGACTTGGGCCACATCTACGCCGACGTAACCATTCGACCGCTCGCGGGTTCGCGCCGCAAGTGGACCGTACGTTTTCTCGTCGATACCGGCGCGACGGACACGTTTCTTCCGGCAAGCGTCTTGCGGAAATTGGGCATCAAGCCCGTCGGAAATCGCCCCTATGAATTCGCGGACGGTACGGAGCAGGAGCTCCCCATCGGATTCGGCGTCGTCGAGGTCGAAGGGCGGGTTGCCGGTGGAACGTTGGTTTTTGCCGGCGAGAAGGATGAACCCTTACTCGGGGTGACGGTCCTCGAATCCGCGGGCTTTTGGACCGATTCCAAGCGGGAATGTCTTATTCACCGCACGCCGAAACGCAAGCGGATATCCGCGAGACGAAAGGGACGATTGAGTTAGCGAGTCGACGTTTCCGGATACGTAATCACCTCCAGCAGCATCTTGCC
>CAYMXF010000088.1:10345-11592 GCA_964393935.1 uncultured Planctomycetaceae bacterium | reverse complement strand
TTCAGCCGCTACGCGATCGAAAAACTAGGCGACCACTTCTCGCAAATCCGCCGCTGCGCCGCCTTGCTGAGCGAAGAGCAAATCTGGTTTCGCCCAAACAGCTCCAGCAATAGCGTTGCCAACCTTCTTCTGCACCTGGCGGGCAACGCCCGGTTGTGGATCGTCGGGGGCATCGGCGGGCAGCCCGTCGAGCGCGACCGCGCCGCCGAGTTCGCCCGGCGCGGCGGGCTGTCGAAGCAGCAACTCCTGGAGCCGCTCGCCGCCGTGATGGAGGAGGCGTACGCCGTCCTCAAGGGCGTCACCGATCAAACGCTCGTCCGCGAGTACGCGATCCAGAAATACCGCGTCTCCGGCATAGCAGCGATCGTCCACGTGATCGAGCATTTCGCCTTCCACACGGGGCAGATCGTCACCACGACAAAATGGCTGCTGGACGTGGACCTCAGCCTGTACGACGAGAAGGGCCACCGCCGCGACGGACGGACTGACGCGGTCCCGTAGCGCCGTAGGGCGGGTTCCACCCGCCGAGCGGCCGCTATTTCAGACGCTACGTCGAGGACGTACCCGTGAACGCCCCAAAGATGCCTTGTAAGACGCCCGTCAGCACGTTCTGAAAGAGCAGAACGATGATATTCAGAAAGACGCCGACGACCTGAAAGATAAGATCAAGAAACGCAAGTTGATAGACATCTTGTCCACCGGTCGTACTGCCATCCGGCATGGGTCTGTACTCCTACTGAGCCCCGTGAGGTCGAGTTCCGCCTCCAAGTAATACTAACACGAATCCCGCCAATTGCAGTCCAACGGCGGTTCCTCGAAATAGATCGGCCGGACGAGGCCGGGCCGCCGAGTTTTCAATCCTGTTGAAAGTGCTGTCGAAATGCGTCCGCCGATGGCGGCGCGGGGACCACTCCGTATAATCCACCACCCCGAAAGGCGCGGTCCCGCGACACGACGCGACGCAAAACGCTATTCATGAGCCCTGAATCAACCCTGGTCCCGCTCGATGCCCCCGCCACGACGGCCACCCTCGGCGTCGTCTCCTTCCTGAACGCCCTGCCGCTCTATGAGACCCTGCACGACCGGGAGGAGGTCGTCATCAAGCCGGCGGTTCCATCCCGATTGATCGAATTGCTGGACGCCGGGGCGTGCGACGTCGCCCTGCTCCCCATCGTGGACTACTGGCCGCGACGCGACCGGCTCGCCCTTGTCTCCGACGGCTGCATCGCCAGCGACGGCGAGACCCT